>JAUSJJ010000010.1 GCA_030647705.1 Dehalococcoidia bacterium | reverse complement strand
TGAAGAGAGCCAATCTCAAAGAAGCGTTCCCCAATCTCCAGGGCGGCAAGCTCTTTTCTCTCTATCAAACGCTGGTGGAGGTCTTCAAGGGAACACGGTTCATCCTGCGGAACCATATCCAGGACGGCCTTCTTGAACAGGTTGACGCCGTAATCGATGTACACCATATCTTTGGTTCGCTCACGCTTGCTGTACTTCGTCACCAGGCCACCGTCCACGGCAGTATTGCTTCTATCGTACAGGTCGTTGTTCTTGTAGACGGTCATGAGGGCCAAAGCACCCGAGGCGGAGAAGCGGGCCATGGCGGCCCGGTAGTCCATGAAGACGTAGGAATCGCCATAAAGCGTGAAGAACTGATCGGAAAGGAGCGGCTGTGCGTTTTTAAGGGCGCCGGCCGTGCCCAGCAACTGCCGCTCGCGGCTGTATGTTATGTTGACTCCAAACTTCTTGCCGGCGCCGAAGTAGCTTTCGATCTGGTCTCCCAGGTGGCCCGTGCAGAGCACGACGTCTCTTACTCCGCCTCTGCGCAGGGACTCTAGCTGGTATTCCAGAAACGGCCTGCCCAAGACCCGGATCAGGGACTTCGGCTGGTCCTTGGTCAGACCACCCAGCCGCGTTGCCAGTCCTCCGGCGATGATGGCAACCTGCATTCCGTCAAGCATATCGGACAAACTCAGATGTTATCGGCATTGCTGTCAGCCATTGTGATGGGGTGACTCCGAGGCCCCACATACCCGCCCCGCGACGGTAGCCGGGAAGAAGCGCCAGCGAACACGGCATCCGAAAACGTGAGAATCTTTCTGATGTAATCCAAGACATCTACTGCGGTAACTTCGCAGTGACGCAGTCTAGCTCGTTTTTCGCCTCTTGTCAAATGGCGACAGAAAGGAAATACACGGGGAACCGCTCGGTGGTCGGCGCGAGGCCGCTAATTCACGCCCCGTTTGCCCGCCTCAGGCGTCATTACGCGGTACCCACGCTCGGTCAAGCTGTGCCTGGCGAATGCCAGGGCCTCGGCATCATGGTTGTGCCTGGAAACGATCAAGACGTTGGCCCTGGCGCGCCCCACGCTCAAGGCTGCAGTCAGCGCCTGGGTCGCCGGGTTCGACTGCGCCGCCTTGCCCAGAGCTGCGTACTCCAATTGCAACAGCTCCGCCAACCTGACGCCGGCGCTGCGTTTCGATTCGTTCAGCCGGTGGATATTCGCCCTGAGTCTGGCCACGTCCGGCGCCTGGAGGTATCGTTGCGGGCTGAGGGATATCCGGATCTGCTTGGTCAGGCTCAGCGCCTGGAGCAAGGCCTGACTGGGATCGAGAAGACGGCTGTTCAGCACGACCCCACGGTGATCGTACGCGGCCACTACAGATGGGATGCTCTCCCTGGACAGGGTCAGGGCAGTCATGATAAGACTGTAGGCAAGCTTGTCTCCGTCTTCCTCGTCGGAAACGCAGAGGTTGACCAACAGAATAGCGGATTCCACGCCGCTGTCCAGGAACTCCCGGACGACCATCTGGTGCAGCTTCAGGGTGTGCTTCCAGTCGATGGTCTTAGCGCTATCTCCGGGTTGATATGTCCGGACGCCGTAGAACTCGACTCCCCTCTTGGTCGTGCGCTGAGCCGCAGCCGCCGAGGTCATCGTCTCACGGCTGCCGGAGCGGCTCATTTTCAGGTACCGCCGTGCCAGCCATTCGGCGTATCTTGCCCTGGGGATGACGAAGACCTCTGCCACCGTAAGCTCAAAGTCCGTCTGCACCAGCCCCCAGGAGTCCATGAAAGCAACCCTCGACGCCAGAGCGGTTGGGCCGGAGAACGGGGGAGTGAACGAGAGCTCTATCTCCGCCGACTGCCCGTCCGCGACGAACCAGGAGGGTCGGATGCTGAGCCAGGGATGAGGCGAGGACAGACGAAGCTGCCCGGACATACGGGAGAGCTTGCGCAGCTTGACGGCTGCGGTGGCGGGCTGCCCTGCCACCGCCTTGTGTGTCATCACGTCCGCGCGTATAGGCATCCTGGAGGCCTCGCGTAGTCCCCAGCCTGCCACTCCGCCGACGTAGCCAGCAACAACCGCACAGCTCGCCAGCAGGTTCCAACTGCCAAGCGCCCAGGCAACAAACCCCACGGCCATGAGGCAGAGCGCCAGAGAAAGACAGAGACGGGTGGGGCGGTGGCCTTTGACCCCCGGCGAGAACTCCTGCCTCAAAGCGTACCGTCTCAGGTTGGAGTCGAGCAACGCGACCACAGGCAGAGCCAGCAGCACACTGAACCAGGCGCCGACCACCGGCTTGAACAGGAGAGGCAGAGAAAACGCCAGGAACAAGGCCATCAATATCGTAGCCCGGCTTCCATCCCATCTCAACTCCAGGTAGATGTAGAGCGCCAGAATCGGCAAGGACACGGCAAGGTATGCCGGCGAGAGCAACACCGCCGCCACAACCAGCGCTAGCGCCGGATAGGCCCTGGAGAAAAGGGGGAGACCGCCGAGCCTATTCATGCTTCCATCTTGGGCACCGCCACCTGGGAGAGCACCTTCTCCATGACCAGCGTGGGAGTGATGCCGTCCATTTCGGCCTCGGGCTTGACGTGCAGGCGATGGGTTAATACCAGCTTGGTCATGTGCTTGACATCGTCGGGGATGACGTAGTCGCGTCCTTCCAGCAAGGCCCATGCGCGGCAGCATTTGTAGTAGCCGATAGAACCCCTTGGGCCCGGGCCTTGAGACAGGTCGGTGTCCCCTCGCAAGGCATCGACGATGTCCAGCATGTATTCCAGGACGGCCTCAGAAACATGGACTTGCCTGGTCAGCTTCTGCAGACGTTCGATGTCAAGTGCGCCGGCTACAGTCGAGAGCGAAGGCTGGTCCAGGAAGTCGATCTGGCTCACCACCCTTTTCTCCTCCTCGCGGCTGGGGTAGCGGCTGAGATCCCTGACCAGGAACCGGTCCAACTGCACGTCGGTCAGTGGATAGGTGCCCTCGGCGCCCGCCTCGAGTTGGGTGGCTATGACCATGAACGGCCTTGGCAGATCGTGAGTCACACCCTCGATCGTCACATGGCCCTCACCCATGGCCTCCAGCAATGCCGATTGCGTCTTCGGCGTAGTCCGGTTCAGTTCGTCGGCCAGCACCACGTTGCCGAAGATAGGGCCCGGAACGAAGCGAGAGGCGCCATCGCTGGAGTATATGTAAAATCCGGTGATGTCGGTGGGCATCATGTCCGGCGTGAGTTGCACTCGCTTGAACTTGCCGCCGATGACGGTCGCGAAGGTCTCAGCCAGCTTCGTCTTGGCCGTGCCGGGAAGGCCCTCGATCAGAACGTGGCCGCCGGCAAGCAGCGCTACCAGCAAAGCCTCCTTCAGGTCCTGCTTGCCAATGATGACCTTGGAGACTTCCTCCATTATCCTGATGGGTAGTTGGCGGATATTCTCAGCGTTTGCGCTCAATCTTACCTCCTTTGCTTCGGAACGGCATCCAGGCTATGGCCAGCACAGCGCCGACCAGCAGTATCTGGGCATACGGCGCGCCCATGCGCTGACGGGCTACCTGCCAGGCTTGCTTGGCGCGGTCGAGAGGCGCCTTGGGCAGGTGAGAAGTGTCAACGTATATGCGAGGGTTCTGTCTATCGGACAAGATAACCTGCTCCAGGAAGAGACTGTTGTCACCCCGGTTCACCATGCTGTTGATCAGGATACTGGGGTCTGACACCGCGATGACTTCGCCCCTGCCCGAACGCGCCCGGACGGCTACGGCAAACGGCCCTTCCGGCTCATCGTTGTCCCACGATCCGCTGGCGTCCCTGTCCAGATAGGAGGTATCAGAAGACCGTGCAAGGACTTCGTACGGGCCGGAAACGTGCAAGCCGGTGGCGCGGTCCATCGTCAATTGTTGCACGCCGCTTTCCCTCAAACCATCGGCGATGTCAGTAGCCAGGGGCAGCCACTGGTTGCGATAGCACAAGTAGGGGTCAAGAAGCGGGGCGCCATCGAAGCTCATGTCCAGCCCGAGTCGCTCAAGAACCTGATTGCCGTATCCGTAGTCGTCCATGAGCAACAGCGTCCCGCCGCCGGTGACGAAGTCCGCGACTATGTCCAATTCGTGGGGCTGATAGGGAAGGTAGGGGATCACCACGAGCACGTCTCCCTCGGTTCGTCCCGTCACTTCATTCAGGTCATCTATCGACTCGGCGCCGAATCGGCTGTCGAAGTCGCGAAGGCCATTCCAGAATGGGTTGGCGTCTATGAAGTCCCGGATGGAAGGGTAGAAAGCAACGCTCATCCAGGACACCAAGAGGACTGCTGCCAGCGTTAGAGCTACCAGGTTAACTGCCTTCACGTTCGAGTCCTTCTTTCAGTGTCCGGCCCAGTTCGGCGCCGCTGGCAGCTTCGCTCTCCTCTGCGCCGTGTCTCGAATAGAGTAGTTTTTCCATCATCAGAGTGAGCTCCCGGAAGGGACCAGCCAGAGGGCCCAACCGTGGCCCGCACTCCTGAGCGAATTCCCTCAACGTGCGGTTGGGGCCAAGGGCCACCGCGGTCATGCTCTGGACCAGCCGAAGAACGTCTTTGTACACTGCTAGAAGCACGGCCCTGGGGCCAACGGCCATCTCCTGCGGCGCCAGTAGCGGCCTCTGAGGAGACTCCTTGTTCATCATGGCTGGAGCAGACCGGGCCACTGGCGCAACCGCATACACCGGCCTCCTCTTCATCCAACGGACCCCATACAAGGCCAGAGCGACCACGGCCAGCACCAATCCCCCTATGTTCACCGGGTTTATGACCATCATGTTCACTATTGCGGAACTGGTTTCGTGCCAGGGTTCTTCCGGATTGGCTACCACTGATAGCTGCTGGGCGCCGAACAGGGTCAGGCTCAAACCCGTGTCCAGGTGCGCGGAGAACCTGCCGTCTGCGTCGCTGCGGGCGGTCGACTCCCAGTCGCCCAGCCGGACTGTCAACAGGGCGCCCTTGAGCGGCCCCAGCGGGGACTGCACCCTGCCTGTAACATCGAGAGACATCGGCAGCAACAACAACCGCTGCGTGCGCACGTTAACGCTGCCGGGGACCTTGGCAACCTGCACCTGAGCGCCGGCGTTGACCGGCGCGTACCTCC
>JAUSJJ010000305.1 GCA_030647705.1 Dehalococcoidia bacterium | reverse complement strand
CCATGGAAGAAGGCGCCCTCGATGAGGCTGCCGATGAGGAGAATGCGGACAAGATAGTCAGGTTCAAGCGTTTCGTGCTCAGACCCATGACGATCGACGATGCGATCGAACAGATGGAGCTGCTCGGGCACAACTTCTTTGCTTTTCTGGAGGCCGGCTCGGGCAAGACCAACGTCTTGTATCGCCGAAAAGATGGCGCCTACGGGCAGATACAGCTCGATGTAACGTAGCTCCGTCCCGAAGGAGGGCCTTGACGCCAAAACCAACACTGGTCATTTTCGTCGGCGGATTGGGCGGAAGCGAAGCAGAGCAACTGGTATCGCGATGTCACCAGGCGGTGGCCCTGGACATGCTGGAGCAGGCCCTTGCCACCGATGCGTTCGCCGGCCTGGTCCTGGTCACCGATATCGAGGAATTGCGGCAGAGCGCCGGTGCCGGCGTCATCGTGGAGCCCAGCGGATCCGCGTTCCACTTCGGCCGGAAGCTCCGTGATGTGATCCGGAAGTACCGGATCGAAAGGCCGTTCTACCTCAGCAGAGGCAGCCTGCCCTTGCTCGGCGCGTCCCAGATGGGAGATATCGCCCGGAAGGTGGGCCAGGCTACTGGTGTTGTGCTCACCAACAATGTGTACTCAGCCGACCTGGTGGCGTTCGCTCCGGGCTCGGCGGTGGAGAAGATCGAACCTCCCCAGACGGACAATCCGCTGCCACGGTTGCTGCGTGACCAGGCCGGTCTGCCGGTGGAGACACTGGAACGCTGTGTGGCTACCCTCTTCGATATTGACACGCCCACCGATGTCCTGCTGCTGGCCCTGCATCCCGGGGCCGGACGTCACACGCGCTGGTTCCTGGAGACGGCCGCCCTCGATATCACGCGTCTGCGCCAGGCAGCCCGTCTGCTGACCGACGTCAACGCTGAGGTGGTGGTAGCGGGCCGCGTGGGGAGCTTCGTCTGGCAGCGTCTGGAGCAGGATACCGCCTGCAGGGTGAGGATGCTGGCGGAGGAACGCGGCATGCAGGCCGACGGCCGCGAGGACAGAGGCGAAGCCCGCTCGATCCTGGGCTTCTACCTTCTCGAAGTGGGCATCCCCCGCTTCTTTGAGACGTTGGGCTGTCTGGGACAGGCCGCTTTCATCGACAGCCGGGTCATCTTTGCGCACTTGGGCCTGGCCCCGTCCCGCGCCGACCGTTTCCGCGCCGACCTGGGCGACTGGACCCACATAGAAGACCCCTTCGTGCGAGAGTTCACCCAATGCGCGCAGGCGTCTCCCATTCCGGTGGTGCTGGGCGGGCATTCTCTGATGGCCGGTGGGTTGCTGGCGCTGGCTGAAGCCAGCAAGAGTCTGGGCACGAGCGGCCGGTAGATGTTCGCCATCGAGGCAAAGTACCACATTCAGCCGGAGCCGTGGATTCTTTGCATAGCTCAAAGGTATTCGATAGTCGGATAGCCTTCATCCAAGATGTCTTTCCCGTACCCCAGGCTTCCAGCCTGGGGCATAGATACTGCGATACCATGCCCACGGCTTCAGCCGTGGGTACGAATCATGGTTCAGCCGGAGCCATGACGGTGGATTCTGGCCTTCTCATGCCCTCGACAGGGCAAGAAGTCGGCGTTATAATGGTTTCATTCCACGAAAGGGGATCGACCTATGCCATACGAGCGGGAGAAGCGGCGGGCAAAGGATGGCACCTTTTACTTCGTAGTAAAGCCCCGTCAAAAGGGCGGCCGCATGCGCGGTTTCCTGCTCAAGTACTTCGGTCCTCTGCCCGGCGAACAGTACCAGCGGCACACGGCCATCAAGCAACTGCAGGACGCAGTGCGCCAGTTCTTCAGCCCGGTGGCCGGCCGCCACAAGAAGCCGCCTAAATCCTCTGCCAAGTAGGGTTGACGGTGCACGCGTTCGGCCCGGTTTGCCAAGGTCGGGCCGGAGGAAACGCACGGCATTCCAGTGCATCGCCAGGTACCCACCGTATCCCGCCTGACGGTCAGGCCCCGATCAAGTCAACCGAAAGGTAGCCCCCGCGTTTCCTGGCCTTCTCATAGACCAGACGGGCAGCAGCCACGTCCTCGATCGCCAACCCCGTGGAGTCAAATACCGTCACTGTCTGGGCATCGGGCCGGCCCGGCCTGGCGCCGGCCACTATCTCGCCCAGCGAAGCCCATATCTGTTCCTTCCTGAACAGCCCCTGGCGAACGGGCATATTGATCTCCCCTGCGTGACAGGCCTGGGCCACATCATCCACCACGACGCGGGCCCTGTTCAGTATGCCCGGTTCCAGCTCTTCTTTGCCCGGCGCATCCGCACCGACCGCATTGATATGCGTGCCCGGCTTCACCCAGGATGCCTTGACCACCGGCGCTGTGGCCGGGGTGAGGGTGCACACGATGTCGGAGGCCAGCGCCTCCTCAGCCGAGGTCGACTTCACGTTGAACTGGGGAAAGTGGCGGACGAAGGCCTCCGCAGCCTCGGGGCGGACGTCGTAGACCTTGACGGCGTCCAGGGTGAATATGGCGGCATGGGAAAGCAGGTGCATGTGCGCCTGACGGCCCGCCCCTATCAGACCCAGGCTCCGGGACTCGGGCCGCGCCAGGTATTTCGAGGCGATGGCCGAAGTGGCCGCGGTGCGGTAGGCAGTAATGTCGGCGGCGTCCATGATGGCCAGGGGATAGCCGCTGTGCGGATCGCTGTAGAGGATGATCCCCATGACGGTGGGCAGGCCAAGGTTTCGGTTCAGGGGATGGACGTTCACCCATTTCATGCCTACGGCGCCCGGAACCGCTCCCGGCATCGCCCGGAAATCACCTTTCTCCACGCGGAGATACACCTTGGACGGCATCTGGGCCTTGCCCGTGGCGTAGTCCTTGAAGGACTGCTCCACCACGCCGATCACTTCCTTCATGTCCAGAAGCCCGGCCAGGTCATTGCTGGTCAACAACAACGTATCCAATATCGCCTCCGATTGCCGATTGTGCGGTCGCATACCCTCATTCCATGTTACTTCGCCCGTGGGGTCAAAGCAAGGCCCTGGGCGCCGGTTCGTATGCCATTGACAAGGCACGTCGAGGCCAGCATAATAGGCGGTAGGCTGACGGCCATCCGCTCAGTTTTGTCGGTAGCGTCTCATGACATGTTAGAGGAGCAAACAGAATGGCCAAGAAGAAGATAGAGTTCGAAGTTCCGCAGATGCCCGCCGACGTGAGGATCAACCAGGTACAGAAAGCCATGTGGTACCTGGTGGCCCGCATCGTACGGGTGGTCAAAGACAGGTATGGCGAAGAGGGCGCGAAAGTCATTTACGAAGGGCTGAAGAACTGGGAAAACAACATGATCACGGTGCGCAAAGCGGGCCTGGATCCCGGCAAGGTTTCGCTTGAGGACCTGGTCACCAAAGTCTTCGCACCTGGCGATGCCCTGCTGTTCACCATGAAGGAGAAACAGGAGATTACCGAGGAGCCGGACCAGAACCGGCTGCTCTACAGGATCAAGGACTGCAATGTGGCCAAGCTCATCGAAAAGGAATGCCCGGAGACCTGCTCCATAGTCGCCGGGGCCATGATAGACGGCATGACCGAAGCCGCCAACCCGGACTTCGTCGCCACTCACGAGAAGTTCATCGCCGAGGGCCAAGATGGCTGCTACGTGTACGTCGAGAAGAAACCCAAGACAGGAAAGAAGAAGGCCAAGTAGTCCTGCCTTCGGGAAGAAACCCTGCGCCGGACGGAATTGCGCTCCGGCAAGTCTGGAACTGGGGGAACTTTAGATGCCGATGCCGCTGGAAGGGATCAGAGTCCTGGACTGGACTGTATGGCAGCTAGGCCCGGTGGGTACCTATCTGCTGGGAGACCTGGGTTGCGAGGTGATCAGGCTGGAAAGCCTGGAGGGCGATCCGGCGAGGAACTTCGAGGCCGCCGTGGGCGCTCCGTGCTCACTGTACGGTGAGGCTGAGAAAAACTACTACTTCCCGTTCCTGAACCGCAACAAGAAGAGCATCACTCTCGACCTGAAGAAGCCTGAGTCGAAAGAGGTAGTCCGTAGGCTGGTGGCCAAGAGCGATGTCTTTGTGAGCAACATGCGGCGCCCCGTGGCGCCCCGCCTGAGCATGGACTACGAGACGCTGCGCGAGTACAATCCCAGGCTGATCTATGCCCAGGCCTCGGGGTTTGGCGCCAAGGGCCCGGATAAGGACCGGCCGGGCTTCGACCCCATGGGCCTGGCGCGCTGCGGCATCATGTTCACCGCCGGAGAGCCTGACGATCCGCCTGTTACCATCATGGGAGGCATCGCCGACAACATGGGAGGCATTTTCCTCGCCTTTGCCGTGCAGACTGCGCTTATCGCCAGGGAGCGGTTCGGCATCGGACAGAAGGTAGAGGTCTCCCACTTCGGGGCGATGCTCACTATGATGAGCGCAATAGTAGCCAGCGGCCTGATCCTAGGCCGAAACTGGGACCGGCACAGCAGAAAGAAGGCCCCTAACCCCCTGTGGAACTTCTACTGTTGCGCCGACGGGAAGTGGCTCCAGTTCAGCATAATCTTCGGGGACAAGGTCTGGCCCGACTTCTGCAAGGTACTGGGCATACAACATCTGCAAAACGACCCCAGGTTCGCCGACGGGCCGAGCCGGAAACAGCATTCCGAGGAGCTCATCCGCGTTCTCGACGAAAGGTTCGCTACCAGAACACGGGACGAGTGGATGAAGCTGCTGGACGAGGGTGGCGATTTCATTTATACTTTTGTCAATGACATCCCTGATCTCCGCTATGACGAGCAGGCAGTGCTGAACAACTACATAGTCGATTTCACCGACCGAGACCTGGGGCCGGTGAAGTTTCCCGGATTGCCCGTGGACCTCAGTGAGACGCCGGGAAGCATCAGGACCTCGGCGCCACGCCTGGGAGAGCACAATGACGAGATATACTCGCAGCTCTGCGGGTTCAGCGCAAAGGAGATAGCCGAATTCAGGGCCAAGAAGGTCATTTAATTTGACAAGTGATGAGCCGTCTCGCGACAGTCGCGTGCAGCGCACGATCAGGGTAACATGACCGAACACAGCCATTCACATCTCGAACCTGTCTCGGGGAACCGGCTGGCGCTGGCCCTGGGGCTGAGCGCGACTATTCTGGTGCTGGAGTTGGTGTTCGGCTTCGTAGCCAACTCCCTGGCTCTCATCTCAGACGCCGGTCACGTTCTCACTGATATCGTGGCCATCTCTTTGAGCTGGTTCGGTGTAGCCCAGGCCATGCGTCCCGCCACTGCCAAGATGACCTTCGGCTATCACCGGGTGGGCATCCTGGTGGCCTTGTTCAACTCCGCCCTCATCTTCTTCATCGCCGTGGTCATCATTTACGAAGCCTATCAGAGGCTGCAGACCCCGGAAGAGGTAGGCAGCCTGCTCATGTTCAGCATCGCCTTCGTGGGGCTGGCAGCGAACGTAATCGTCTTCTTCTGGCTTCGAGGTGAGGCAAAGCACAGCCTCAACATGCGGAGCGCCCTGGTGCATGCGGGCGGAGACGCGTTGGCCTCTGTCGGCGTAATCGTCGGCGGACTCATCATCTTCTTTACAGGTTGGTTCTGGGTCGATCCGATCGTCAGCGTGGTCATCGCGGTGATCATAGTGGCGGCCGGCTGGAGCATCGCCTGGGAGGCTATCAGCGTAATGATCGAGTCCACTCCCAGGAACCTGAACGTGGACGAACTGGTGCGCACCGTCCTCGCGATGCCGGGGGTGCAGGACGTTCATGACCTGCACATATGGAGCCTGACTCCCGAGTTGCACGCCTTGAGCTGCCACGTCCAGGCGGACGATTCCTTGCTCAGCGAGAAGGGCTCTCTACTTTCGGAATTACAGGAGATGCTGCGGCAGCGTTACAACATCCGCCACACCACCATACAGTTGGAATGCTCCGGCTGCGAGGGCCACGGGCTCTTCTGCGCGCTACGACCCGCGCCTGCTCACGAGGAGGAGCATGCTGAAGCCGAGGGACACTAATGTGGTGTTTCTGGAGTAGTTCAGCAAGCTGAACGCCGATGTCGCTCCCGCCACAGATAGCGGTACGGGGTAGACTCCAGCGGGAATCCAGGAAATGGTTTCTTCTGGATATCGGCTCCCGCGGCAGGTGGGACAGGCTTTGATATAGGGCTGAGCGGCAAACAGACCGCCTCGTGGCATGGCTGATTCTGCAACCAGGCCCTACCGCAGCAGGAAAACCGCGGGAAAAAACACCGCCATCACAGCAATGGCCACGGGCACTCGCACCTGCGCCCGCGACCGGCTTCGGAGGCTGGTGCTCTATCCACCTGGGCTACGGGGGCTAAGCAACCTTGTTGTAACCTTAGCTCGAACAAAGGTATATAATGTATTATCCGATTATCTCGGTAGGTTTTACCAGGAGGAGCGGAGTTTTACCGGCTTGTAGGATTTTATTTGATACGCTGCCCAGCATCCACTGTGTCATTCCTGTTTTACCGTGGGAAGACATCGCCACCAAGTTGACATCTTCTTCCTCTGCCACGTTCAGAATTTCCCGGGCGGCGTCACCTGTCTTCAAGACCATGCGCACAGAATCGCGGATCTCCCCGCACCGTTGCCGCGCCCCTATCAGATATGATTCCGCTTCCCCCTGAATTCTGGCCAGGTATGACTTTGCCTCTGCCTGCATGGCGACCACATCTTGTTCTGGTAATCGCAGTTGATCCAGGGCAATACTATGTAAGTGCTGTACCGGCTCTACCACACGGAGCAGCACGACTTGACAGGTCAACTTGCGGGCGATTGCCTGAACATACGGTAACACAGCTTCGCCCATCTTAGACCCGTCCAGAGTCACCAGTATTTTGGTGAATAACCCCGTTTTCATACTTGAAGCGGGTATCGCCGCCCGGACAAGCAATACCGGCATCGGCGCCCGGTGGATTATCTTGTTTGCCGTGCCGCCCGTCGCCCAGGGCATAATGCCGGAACGACCGTGTGACACGATGATAATGAGTCCTATCCCCTGCTTTTCAGCATAGTCTAAAATAGCGCCTGAGGGTTCGCCAGCAACAGCAACTGTCTTCACCGGCAAGATAGTCCCTGCTTCTTTCAATTGAGAACGGAATTTCTCCGCAACCTTATGCAGATAGAGGTCACACATGTGCTGGTCTTCTTTAGACGATTTCTCACAGGATGAGACCAGGTGCGTCTCGGAATTCAGGCTGATTGCCAGTTCTGCAGCGTAGACAAGGGCAAGCTCCCCCAGTTCCGAACCATCCAGTGGCACCAAAATTTTATCCATCATTGTTGTCTCCGCTTACACGTACCTTACTATCAGGTAGAGCCAGCAAATCCCGATAACCAATATCATCGCGGGGAGAGCATACTTACAATATTTGCCCCATGTAATTCTATGCCCTTCCCGTTCCGCAATGGCAATTCCCACCACATTCGCCGAAGCTCCGATGGGCGTGCCATTGCCGCCAATATCGGCGCCCAATGCCAGCGCCCATGCCTGGGGAGCCAACGGCACACCGGACGCGGCAGATAAATTGACAATTACCGGCACCATCGTTGCCGCGAAGGGGATATTATCCACGATAGCGGAGGCAAAAGCCGAAACCCACAGAATAATCGTGAGGGTTACCAGTGTGCTGCCGCCGGCAACGTCGCCGATGTACTTCGCCAACGCTTTGAGTATTCCCGTCTCTTCCAACCCGCCAACACAAACAAACAAACCGAGGAAAAAGAGAATCGTTTGCCAGTCTATCCGTTTTATGATATGAGGCGCTTTCTTAAAGGCGAAGATAGCGGTGAGCGCCGCGGCAATAACTCCGATAAACGCGACGGAAAGACCGGTCTGGGCATGTGTAATCAACAAAATGATTGCCAGCAGAAAAATGCCGGTATTGATAAGGAACATCCTGGGGTTGGTAATCGCTTCTTTCGGGTCGGGGTACGCCCGTGCGGCAGCACTCATATCCTGGGATTTAACCAATGCCTTGCGGAACAGGAAATAGAAGAGGCCCACCGCTGCCACCATACTAATCAAGGCTACGGGACCTGTATTGATAACGAAATCCGAGAAGGAATAACCAAGCGCGGTGCCAATGATGATATTAGGGGGGTCTCCGCTCATCGTGGCGGCGCCGCCGATATTGGCGGCAAAGATTTCGGCAATAATTACAGGCAC
>JAUSJJ010000304.1 GCA_030647705.1 Dehalococcoidia bacterium | reverse complement strand
CGCTTGCTCTTTGGTCAGCTTCGCCATCTCACCCTCCCTCGGCCGTCTCACCGGCGGTCTCTTTGCCTGCATCCTCCGGACGGCAAACCGTGCAGACAAACCCTTCTTCGGCCGTGTCCACGGGCACATTCCGCTTTCTGTTGCACACAGTACACACCAGCGGCTTCAGCTCCGGCTTGCTCGGCGGGCGCTCTTCGGGGCCCCTGTACCCCTTGTAGTCCGGGTACAGCGACTTCCGTACGCGAAACGTCTCCCTGTCTTTGCGGCGGCTCATTTCAGGCTCTCTCTCACGTCCTGCCCAGAAGAATCTTCACGAATGGGAAGGCTCCCCGGGCCAGGATGAATACCGCTGTGCCGATCACCGCTCCCAGCAGGTTTATGCCGACCAGCGACGGCATAAAACGGAGCACCAACCCGCCGAGAAGGCTCCCCACCAGCCCGCCCACCATGCCGATGACCACCGTTTTGATAATACCTTCCGGCATGGCAAGGGGGACCAAACGTCTCCCGATGCTTCTGACAGCTATCGAAACCCCGAGCAATAGAAGAAAAGCCAAGAAAAAATGCATCGCTGAATTCAGATCTTAGTTTATCGTATTCACGGCAATTGTCAAGATTAGGTGGGGGGCGACGCCCAGCCCAGCAGCCCGCATTACCCTTAATCCACCTCGCCCCCTTCTCCCGTTTGCGGGGGCTTGCCTCAAAAATATCACCAGTGTGTCATCCTGAGCGTAGCGAAGGATCTCGTCCCCCACTCCCGAAAACGAGATTCTTCGTCGCTTCGCTCCTCAGAATGACATTTGGGGCAACGCTCGTTTGCGGGAGAAGGGGGAATTGGAGGAAGCTGGGGGACACCCCCAGACCCCCGGCAGGAAGTATCCTGCACCTCAATCCGGACAGAGGGATTCAGGCGCAATCCTAGAGTCGCGCGGCACGCTCGGCTTGAGATGACGGCTATGACCCCGATGCCCTTGACCTTTCGCGGAGCCCTTGCTATCATCGAGCCGCAACAAGGCCCACTCAGGAGTGTTACCGCATGAACTTCATCGAAAAGCTGCTCAACGCCTCCCGGCAGAGCCACAGCCTGGTGTGTGTGGGGCTGGACCCTGACCCGGAGTTGATGCCCGAAGTCGGCGTCTTCGAGTTTAACAAGGCCATCATCGATGCTACGGCCGACCTGGTCTGCGCCTACAAGCCCAACCTGGCCTTCTACGAGGCGCTGGGGCTGGAGGGACTGACCGCGCTTTCGAAAACGGTGGCCTACGTGCCCAAGACCATACCCGTCATCGGCGATGCCAAACGTGGGGACATCGGCAATACCGCCAGGGCATATGCCAAAGCCCTATTCGAGACCATTGCCTTCGATGCAGTCACGGTGAACCCCTACCTCGGCTACGATTCCATAGAGCCCTTCCTGGCCCATCGGGACCGCGGCGTGTTCATACTGTGCAAGACATCGAACCCCGGCTCCTCGGACTTTCAGACCGCGATCTGCGGCAACCGCCCCCTGTACGAGATAGTGGCGCAGCGGGCCAGGGACTGGAATGCCAGCGGGAACGTGGGCCTGGTAGTAGGCGCCACCTACCCCTGGGAGCTGAAGAACGTCCGCGCCCTTTGTCCGGACATGCCCATCCTGATCCCGGGTGTAGGGGCGCAGGGAGGGGACGTGGCTGCCTCGGTGCACAACGGGGTTGACGCCCAAGGCGAGAAAGCCATCATCAACTCGTCCCGGCAGATCATCTACGCCTCGCGGGACAAGGACTTCGCGGTGGCCGCCAGAAAGCAAGCCATGAAGCTGCGCGACCAGATCAACCAGGCGAGGGCAGGGATGAAGGGTGAGTAGAGGACACTTGACATAACACATCAGAGCCGCTGACCAGCGTAATCAAAAGGCAGTCATACGGGGACGGGCAAAAAGAGAAGCCCACTCAGTCTCACCGCGGAAGGTGAAACCTGGGCTTCTCCAGTCTTGCCGTTATTGTTGTAGCGCCCGGCTTAGTCCGACGACGGCAGCGGCTTCGCCTCTTGCAGTGTCATATCCTTGTCGCAGCACACCAGAGTGCCTTCGCCCGACTTGGTCACCAGCACCTGAGTGCCGCACGCAGCACAAACATATCTCTTGCCCAACGGTATTGCCACTTGGTGTAACCTCCCAATGTACTGGAAATCACGTGAACGATCCGACCCCAGCTACTTCAGCTTCATGGGCTCGCCATGACACTTGAGGGCGCCAGCCCCTCCCTTGGTCACAACCACCTCTACGCCGCACTTGGAACAGACATATCGTTTGCCAACCTGGTTAGCCATGTTCTGCTGTTTGCCTCCCGTGCATTTTGAAGCTACCGTAATCGTCGGTATTATAGCGCAGTCATCGAACGCAGTCAATCGCCGGCGCTGGATTCCAGGCGTCACATCTTCCCATAATGAATCGCGCCGTGAAGCTGCCCCAGCGCAGCCTCGAACATGGCCTCGGGAAGTGTCGGGTGCGCGTGTATGGTGTAGGCGATATCCTTGGCCGTGCCATCGAACTGGATGGCCAGGGCGCCTTCGGCGATCATGTCCGTAGCGTGCGGGCCCAGGATGTGGATGCCCAGTATCTTGCCGCCTTCGGCTTCACACACCATCTTGACCAGCCCAGCAGTCTCTCCCATGGAATGCGCGCGGCCTAGTGCGGTGAATGGGAACTTGCTGACCTTGTAGGCGAAACCCTTGTCCTTGGCTTCCTTCTCCGTGAGTCCCACCCCCGCTATCTCAGGCAGGGTGAAGATGCAGTTCGGCACCGAGCGGTAATCGGCCTCGTTGGGATGTCCCAGCGCGTTGTCCACCGCTATCTCGCCTTCGTACGACGCAACGTGCGCCAGCATGATCCCGCCGATGACGTCGCCGATGGCATACACACCCTCGACGCTAGTCTCCATGCGGCTGTTCACCGCAATAGCTCGCTGGTTCATCTTGATGCCCAGCTTCTCCAACTCGAGGCCGCCGGTGTAAGGCCACCGCCCCACGGATAGCAGCGCCTTCTCAGCCTGTACCTGCTGCGGGCCTTTGGCCGTATCGAACATGACTTCCAGGCCCGCGTCTGCCTGCTTTATCTCCTTCACCGTCGACGAGACGTGGATGTCTATACCCTGCGTACGTGCCATCTGAGCGTAACGCCGAGCTATCTCTTCATCGACGGGCGGCAGTATCTGAGGCAGCATCTCTATCACGGTGACCTTGCTGCCCAGCACGGCGAAGATGTTGGCGAACTCCATGCCGATGACCCCGCCACCTATCACGGCAAGGCTCGCCGGCAAATGGTCGAGTTCCAGAATAGTATCGGAGGTGAGCACGCCAGGCAGGTCGATTCCCGGGACAGGAATAGTCGATGATATCGAGCCTGTGGCAATGATAACTTTCTTTGCAGTCAAATCCTGGTCGTTGACCTTGATGGAACGCGGAGAGAGCAATCTGGCAGCGCCGTGGTACACGTCGATCTTGCCGGACTTCATCAGCGAGCCGACCCCGTTCACCAGGGTATCCACCACACTCTTCTTCCGGGCCATGACCTTGGCGAAATCGATGCCCTGGAGTGCCACGTTGATCCCGAACTCGCCAGCCCGCTTCACCTCCACGAGCGTCTCAGCGCTCTTTACCAGCGCCTTGGTGGGAATGCATCCCCGGTTGAGGCAGGTCCCGCCGAGGCGGTCCTTTTCCACAAGAGCAACCTTAGCGCCAAGCTGTGATGCGCGTATGGCGGCCACGTAGCCACCCGGTCCGCCGCCGATTACTGCAATATCGTACTCTTTGGATTCGGTCACGGCGCACCTCCGGCAGAGAAGTATGTGATATCGCAGAGAGGAGATCCTGTTGTTGCCGAGCATAGCATGTATGCGGTTTGGCGTCAAGGTTCGCGGGGAACCCGAGTGGTGCGTCCGG
>JAUSJJ010000299.1 GCA_030647705.1 Dehalococcoidia bacterium | reverse complement strand
CCATGGGGTTGAATTTAAGCCACTTCGTTCCACCCCACCAATCCACCACGAACGCCATTTTATTCCAAAATACCCTTCCCTCAGCCGTCTGTTACGCCACCAAATAGCCAAACACGAGAGAAGGGCCTCTGCAAAGCAGAGGCCCTTCTTGTTTCTGTCCTTGAGGTCATGATGCGACCCTGAACGAAGCACGAGACATCTTAACGCCTACCTTGACGAACTGGAATGGCGGCTCAACAACCGCGACAACGAATACCTGTTTCGGGATACGCTGTTGAAGCTCATTGCTTCTGAGAACCTCCCTTATCAATCTCTGGTTTCTGACTCATAAGTTTGTGGGCCAGTGACTTGCCAATATCTGTAAGTTGGTAAACATAATTAGGGATTGTACGTTGGTGATCTAGGAAAACTGAATAACTAGGGTCAATCGAAGGCGAATGAATGAGTCCCATCGTCGTAAATGTAGCGAGAATATCCGAACTGTAATTACCCCAAACTGCATCCCTGTCGAGTTTCGTCCTAAGAATATCATGCACTTGAGGATACGTCAGACCGAGAGCGAAACTATCTCTTAACGCATCGAATATTTCCAGCATGGAAAACACGTTATTACTATACGCCATTCTGTAGATTATTTTGCTCTTCAATTCTTGAATAATAGCGTCCAGTGGAACCTCTTTAACTCTAGCCTTATCTCTTTCAACTCTCACCCTGTGGAAGGCTATGAAGGGAATAATTAACAGGAATATGAATGCTACTTGAAACCATATCCATGGGGGAACATGCGTAAACTGATTACCAGCGGCTAACTGGTAAACACCTATCATATCTAGAATTATTGGGGCGATCACGATCAACCCCCAATATCCAAGGGCAGAGGCATACTCCCTGAGTGATTTCCCCATGCCGCTATTCTACCATACCCTAGCCTTGCGTCCAGTAGATAACCGCCGATTATTTCTACCCCAGGCTGAAGCCTGGGGCATGCTGCCCCATTTGAAGGGCCGCTCGTATTTCTCCGGCCGGTTCCTCTGGGTAGATGGGTAGAGATGTACTTCTTCAAAGAAGGCAACGCCTCTTCGGGTATCATTTTTGCTCCGTAGCGGGCCTGCCAGAAATTCTGGGTCTCCGCATCTAGCTTCAATTCAGGGAATGCTTGGAAAACGCGCCGGGCAGAAATCCCCTTGAGCAAGAATACGGCTCTGGGCAAATCAAATCTCTAGGATTAGTACGCAGTAGGAGATGCACATGGTCGAACATGGCCTCGCAAGCCAACAACTCGATATGCTGGTCTATTGCTATTTGGCGAAACAACTGGCTGACCTTCTCCTGGATCTCCACCAAAAGAAGCCGTTTTCTCCTCTTTGTGGCAAACCAGACGTGGAAACAACTATTGTCGCTCGTCTTCATAGGAGTCGCCCCGTCGCCTTCCAATACCCCAGGCTTCAGCCTGGGGTATTGGCAACAACCGCTGCGCAGATAGCCTTCGAGACCTGACACATCCCTGCTGAAGCGTAAGTCGGCGCTTGTATAGGACGCGCCCCCAGCCGCCTACCTTCTGCCGAACTCTTTCTCCAGCTCGCGGGAACTGAGGTGTATCATGGTGGGGCGCCCGTGGGGGCAGGTGCGGGGCAGCGCGGTGATCTCCAGTTGTCTCACCAGCTCCGACATCTCCGGAGGGCTCAGCGCCTGGCCGGCTTTCACGGCGCTGTGGCAGGCTAGCGAAACGACAATCTCCCGCTTCAGGTCTTCCAGGCTCTTGCCGCCGCTGCCGTTGAGCATTTCTCGGAGCATCTCGGTGGCGCTTTCGCCCTTGAGCACCGCCGGGATCGAACGCAGCAGATACGATCTGGGCCCGAACGGCTCCAGCTTGAAGCCGTAATCGGCGAGCACCGGCCCCAGCGTCCTCATGGATTCCTCCTGCTGAGGGGTCAGCTCCACCGTCAACGGCTCCAGGAGCCCCTGTGTTTCGATTCCCTGGGCCTGGCGTTGTCGCTCCAGCTTCTCCAACTGGATCCGTTCGTGAGCGGCGTGCTGGTCGATCAGGTACATGCCGTCCGGGGCTTCGGCGACCACGTAGGAGTTACCCACCTGCCCGAGGACGCGCAATATGGGCAGCTTAGGGGTCTGCAGGTCCATGGCCAACGGTATCGGCGCGGAGGAAGGGGCCTGTTGAAATCCGATCTTCGTTGGCTCGGCGCGCAGGCTGAGGGTCGGCGCAGACGAGGCGGGCCGGAACTCCGGGATAGGCGCCTGGCCCACCAGCAGCGTCCTCACCGCCTTCTGCACTGCTCCGAAGATAGCGCGGTCGTTGCGGAACCGGACTTCGGTCTTGGCCGGATGGACGTTGACGTCCACCTCGTCGGAGGTCAGCCACAGGTTGACCACAGCCACCGGGTACCTGTCTCCCATCAGAAAGCCACGATAGGCCTCCTCCACGGCATAGCTAAGCATCCTGCTCTGCACCCAGCGCCGGTTGACGAAGAAACTCATGTAGCCCCGGCTGGCCCGCGCCACGCCCGCCGTCCCGATATAACCCGTCACCGATATCGATTCGCCCTTGTGCGGTTCCTGGCCCAGGTCCAGCATGGCATTGGCTATGTCCAGTCCGTACAGCTCAGCGACGACGTCCTTCAGGTTGCCGCTGCCGGGAGTGCGCAGATTGAGGTGGCCATCGATAACCATGTTGAAGCGGACTTCGGGGAAAGCCAGCGCGTACTGGCTGACCAGGTTCGCCATGCGGCTGTTCTCGGTGGCAGGCGACCTCAGGAACTTCAGGCGGGCGGGAACGTTGGCGAAGAGGCGGCGCACGGTGACGGCGGTACCCGGAGAGCACCCACGACTGCGCTTCTCCACCACCCGTCCGTTGCTCACCCGGATGAAGCTGCCGGCGATCTCAGCGGCCGGCCTGCTGATCAGGTCTACCTGAGATACGGCGGCGATGCTGGCCAGAGCCTCTCCACGGAAGCCCAGGGTGCGGATGGACTCGATGTCCGCCTCGCAGGCTATCTTGCTGGTGGCATGCCTCTGGAAAGCGAGTTCGACTTCGGCAGGAGAAATGCCCGAGCCGTTGTCCACCACGCGTATGCTCTGTGTGCCCGCACCCACCACCTCCAAGATGATCTGGGTGGCCCCGGCATCCAGCGAGTTCTCCACCAGCTCCTTCACCACGGAAGCCGGCCGTTCCACCACCTCGCCCGCGGCGATCCGGCACACTACCTCGGGAGCGAGTGTCCTTATGGGCATAGCGCACCCCCACCCAAGGAGATGATAGCATACCCGCGGTGGAAAAGCGAACCCTCGGTCGTTGCCTTTGAGCGCCGCACCTGGCGCGAATGACCCGCGTCTAAACGACCATGAGGTTGTTTGTCGATGGTCTTGAACTCCATGCAGTCCCCCAGGTTAGTTCGTTGCGCTCGTTTTCGCAACAAAGCAAGGTGTGTTATCTCTGAAGTACGCTGCGTTATTCATGTCATTCCCGCGCAGGCGGGAATCCAGAAGGGCTAGCGCGTCCTGGATTCCGGATCAAGTCCGGAATGACGTATTTTAGAGGCCTTTTTCTGGGACAGGACACTAGATCAGTCCGTACTTGAAAACGACTTTGGACCAGTCGCGGGAGCAGACTTCGTCGGGAGGGGAGAACCACCACTGCTCGGGGATACGTCGGGGTATTCGCCAGTCATGGGTGGGCACCACGATATCCGCCATGCCGGCGATGCGCTCCATGCTCTGTATGTACGTCCTCTGCGTCCCGGCCAGCAGCGGATCGGGGTTATAGGTGTCTTTCAAGAAACCGAGCGCGTGGCCCAGCCTGGCATCGGCCGGGAACCAGTTGGCATAGGACGGCCCGGTCTGGCCGCAGAGCGCCACTTTGCCCTTCTCGGTCTGCACGATAAGCGTCTGGGAGCCGGGCGTGTGCCCCGGCACCTTTATCAGCTTCAAACCCTCAGCGATATCACAGTCGCCGTCTATGATCTTGAGCTCATCGGGCTGCCTGCGGCTCACCAGCTTGGTGTTGATGATACGGGAATAGCCGAACCTCATCGGCGAGGGGGGATCGATGGCTTCGATGATCTCCTCCCTCTGAGCGATGACTTTGGCCCTGGGGAAGACATCCAGGTTCCAGGCGTGGTCGGTGTGCAGGTGGGAGGGGATGACGAACTGAATATCGTCGGTGGTGGCGCCCACCTCGGCCAGCGACTTCTCGATGCTCTCGGCCCCACCGCCTTCAGCAGGGGGCAGCGCACCGTGCTTGCCGGCGCCCCACTTTTTGTTCATCTCCTCCGAGGAGGCCATGCCGGCTTCGAAGATCAACCTCAGCTTCGGCCCTTCGACGTAGAAGATATTGACCGGCACCCTGATCTTGCGGCCGGCATCCAGCACGCTGTGCATCTTCTCCACCGAGGAATCGGTGGTGACCGTGCCGGTGAGCAGGCAGCGGATTTTGTAGTTCATAGCGCACCATCCTGTTATTTCTTGACTATCCCCATTACCCCCTTCCTGTCAGGAAGGGGGTAGAAAAGGAAGCTGGGGGCTGTGCCCCCTCTTTGGCCTCTCCCCTTGAAGCTCACGCCCAGCCCTCTTTGGCCAGGCAATCGTGCAGTTCGTCCGGACGATGGCGTCGGGGTCGGCCTCACTGTCTATCCAAAACTCGTTCTGCGGGATGTACTTGAACCGGTAGTGCTGCCCGAAATTGGTGAACTCCTCATCCATCCGAGTTCGTATATAGGCGCCGTCAACCAGCCAAACCTGGATGGCGTTGCGCTCGTCCGCCTTGCGAAGGTAAGGCGGTTTCAATTGTTCCGACATGAACACACTCCAGTTGAAAAGTCAGGCCCCCGGTAAGGGTAGACCTTCGAGAGTTGTCTAGAGCTTCCTGGCCCGCTCCTGAAGCTCGTACAGTTTGGTTATGGCCTCCAAAGGCGTCATCGATGATACATCAAGTTGGGCGAGCTCCTCAAGCAGCTCCGGTTTCTTCCCGAACAGCCAGAGCTGCGACAGGTCTTTCTGGGATGTCTCTTTGGAGGCGTCTGCGCCCTTCTTCTTGTGCACTGCCCCTGCGTGGTCCGTCTCCAGTTCGGTCAGCACCTGCTGCGCCCGGTGCACCACGCTGCGGGGCAGGCCGGCAAGCTGCGCCACGTGGATACCGTAGCTCTTGTCTGCGCCGCCCGGTATGATCTTCCGCAGGAACACCACTTTCCCGCCCTCCTCGGTGACGGCGATGCTGAAGTTCTTCACCCTGGGCAGTACGCCCGCCAACCCCACCAGCTCGTGGTAGTGGGTGGCAAACAGGGTCTTGGCGCCCAGTTGAGGATGGTTGTGGATGTGCTCGGCGACGGCGCGGGCGATGGCGAGGCCGTCGTAGGTGCTGGTGCCGCGGCCGATCTCGTCCAGGATCACCAGCGACCTCGGTGTGGCATTGTTCAGTATGTTGGCGGTCTCCACCATTTCCACCATGAACGTCGATTGCCCGGATACAAGGTCGTCCTGCAGGCCGACCCTGGTGAAGATGCGGTCGACCAGCCCGACCGTGGCCGAGTCGGCGGGCACGAAGCTGCCTGTCTGGGCCAGCAGCACGACGAGAGCAACCTGGCGCAAATAGGTCGACTTGCCGGACATATTCGGCCCGGTGAGGACGACAAGCTGGCAATCGTGATTGGAGAGGTAGGTATCGTTGGGAACGAAGGTCTCCATGTCCAGAATCCTCTCCACCACAGGGTGACGCCCCGCCTTGATCTCAACGGTATCCCCTTCGGTGAGCCGCGGACGCACGTAGCCATAGCGCGCCGCGACCTCGGCCAGGGCGAAAAACACGTCGACCCGGGCCAGCGCTGAAGCCACGCCCAGAATGCCCTCCGCCGACATGCCCACTTGCTGGCAGACCTGCCGGAACACCGCGCCCTCGAGCTCAGCGATACGCTCCTGCGCGTTCAGTATCAGCGACTCGTACTCCTTGAGCTGTGGGGTATAGAAGCGTTCGCCGTTTGTCAGCGTCTGCTTGCGAATGTAATCGGACGGCGCCTGGCTGAGGTGCGGCGTGGTCACCTCCAGATAGTAGCCGAAGACCCGGTTGTAGCCGACCTTGAGCGATTTGATACCCGTCCGCTCCCTCTCCGAGCGTTCGAGGTCAGCCAGGTATTGCTTGGCGTTGGCCGAGGCCGAGATGACCTCGTCCAGCTCCGGAGAGAAGCCCCGCCTGATGACGTACCCCTCGCCCAGACCGGCCGAAGGCTCGTCCACGATGGACTCGCTGATCAGGGCCACCACCTCCGGCAGCGGCTTCACCGCGGAGGCCAAAGACGAAAGGCCGCTGTCTTCTTCGAGCACATTCTTGATCCCTGGCGCCTGCTCCAGGCTGCGGCGCAACGTGACCATCTCCCGGGGGGTGGCGATGCCGCCCCTCACCCGGTTGATGAGGCGCTCCAGGTCGCCGGTCTGGCCCAGCAGGCCTGCGACCGCAGCCCTGCGAGTGCCGGAGCTGAAGAACCATTCCACAGCATCCAGCCTGCGTTCCAGCTCCTCGACGTCCAGCAGAGGCTGCCCGAGCCACTTCGTGAGCAGCCTGCCTCCCATCGGGGTGCGCGTCAGGTCGATCACGGAGAGCAGTGTGCCCCCACTGGCGCCGGGGCGGCTGCTCTGGAACAGCTCCAGCGTACGCCGGGTGACGGCGTCCAACACCATGAAAGAGTCGGCAGAGTAGGTGGACAGCCGCGTGATTTGCCCCAGCGCCCCCTTCTGGGTCACGCTGAGGTAGTGAAGGATGGCGCCGGCGGCCCGCACCGCCAGGGGCAGGTTAGAGCAGCCGTAGCCCTCCAGCGAGCCCGCCCCAAAGTGCTCCAGCAGCGTGTCCCTCGCCGTCGCCAGATCGGACCATTCCTGTCCCTGCGGCGTCACCGGCGCGAGCTGTTGCCAGGACTGGGGGATCTCAGCGCCCTGGGCCACCAGCAACTCCGAGGGACGCAGGCGTTCCAGCTCCGGCAAGGCGCGCGCAGAGGCCAATTGGGTGGCGGCGAACTCGCTGGTGGTAATATCGACATATGCGATGCCCGCCCCTTCCCCTTCCAGCACCACTGACACCAGGTAGTTGTTGGCCTTTGTCTGCAGCAGGTTGGGCTCTACCACTGTGCCAGGCGTAACCACCCGCACCACATCCCGCTCCACCAGGCTCTTGCCATCGGGCTGGCTCAACTGCTCGCAGATGGCCACCTTGTAGCCTTTGCCGATGAGCCGGGCCAGGTAGTTATCCAGGGCGTGATAGGGGATACCCGCCATGGGCACGCGCTGCCCCTTGCCAACCTCTCTGGACGTGAGGACAATGTCGAGTTCCCTGGAGGCGAGCTTCGCGTCCTCGTCGAAGGTCTCGTAGAAGTCCCCCAGGCGGAAAAACACGATTGCTTCCGGGTAGCTCTTCTTTATTCTGAGGTATTGACGGCGGATAGGAGTCACGCGGCTATTTTACAGGAATTCGGGGAGCAAGTGAAGCAGCCCTTCGCGGGTCTGCGGAGGCCGCCGGAAACCGCGAAGCGCCGCTCCCCGTACGGGGAGCGGCGCTTCGCGGGACGTACATGTGCCAAGCCTACGAACACGGACAGCCGGACTCAGCTAATCAGACAAAGGTTGACGCAGGCCACGCCGCGGCCAGCGCGAGGCGACGAACTTGCCTATCTCGGCCGCCACGATGACCGAGAACTCGGCCAGGAGCACTACCCCCCAGTCAGCCCACGGTTGCACCACTAGCTGTGTGCCTGCTTCTTGCCGTTCATTCTAATGAAGGCTTTGGTGATCTCAAGAACCGGCAGGATGGTCAGAGATGACAGGATGACAACTGCCCAATCTGACAGACTCAGGGAAAAAGTATGGAACGACCCCTGAAGAAGCGGGGTATATACTATCAGAACCAGCAAAAGGACTTCCCATATGATAGCGAGATTCAGCCACTTGTTCCTGAAGAGCCCGATCCCGAATACTGAAAGCCGGTCTGAACGGAAGTTGTAGGCTTTGACGAACTCTGTGACGACAAGGGTAAGAAAAGTCAAACCTTGCGCTTCCGTCAGTCCCCGGCCGGCATCCAAGGCTAACTTGAATACCATCAAGTTGATCAAACATAACCATACTCCACCCACCGCCATAAGCAGTAGTACCGGCCTGGTAAATAAGCCCTGTCCCCGTGGACGTGGCTTCCTCTTCATGATATCCGGGGCTGGCGGGTCAATGGACAGAGCTAAGGCAGGCAAGCCATCGGTAGCCAGGTTGACCCACAGAATCTGAACAGCAATGAGAGGTATGGCTCCGCTAGGCAGTCCGATCAG
>JAUSJJ010000296.1 GCA_030647705.1 Dehalococcoidia bacterium | reverse complement strand
TGCTACCAGATAGAGCACCTCTCGCTCACGGGTAGTCAGGGTGTCGTAAGGGTCCAGGGTGGTGCCTTCCGCTTTTTGAAGATAAGCGTTGATAGCCTGCTCGGAGAGAGGTGCGCTGAGGTAGCGGCGTCCCACCATGACCTCGCGGATGGCATGGAGCAACTCGCTGGCGGTGGCCTCCTTGAGCACGTAGGCCCTGGCCCCCACCCGCAACGCCTCCATGACATAGCCTTCGTTGCCGTACATGGAAAGTATGACGGTCTTGGTCTTGGGTGAGCGCTTGGTAACATGCCGGGCGACTTCGATGCCGTTCATGCCGCCCATCATCAGGTCGACCACCAGTACATCCGGCTGCAATTCCTCTACCAGCTTGGCGGTTTCCAGTCCATCGTTCGCTTCACCCACGATGGCGATGTCACCCTCGGCCTCCAACAGCGTGCGGAGGCCTTGTCTGACCACGTGGTGGTCGTCCGCGAGCACGACACTCGTCTTGTTCATCAGTGCTTCCTCCTATGTCTGCCCACTTCCGGATGATTTGGGAGAGGCAGTTCAACCGATATGCGGGCGCCTCTGCCGGGGGCGGCGTCCAGCCTGAACGTGCCGCCCAACCCCAGGGCGCGCTCCCTCATCCCGCTTATGCCGATCGACTTGTCGATGCTCAACAAGGCCGCATCGAATCCCGTGCCACGGTCCTCTATCTGAATGGTCATTGACACCTCATCCGCCCACAGACGGACTATCGCCTCCTCCGCATGAGCGTGACGGGCCACATTAGTCAACGCTTCCTGCACAATGCGATAGGCGGCGGTGCCAACCTCCGAAGGAAGATTCCTCGGCAAGCCGGAGTACTTCAAAGAGACCCGTACCCCTGTCTTTGTAGAGAACCGTCCAGCGTACCACAGCAGGGCCTCCGCCAGCCCCAGGTCATCCAGCATGGTCGGCCGCAGGTCAAGCGAGAACTCTCGCACCCAGGCCATCAGCTCGCCGACCAGCGCCGAGCTATCACGCAGTACCTTGCCGGTATTCCCTTCCACTCCAACCGCCGCCCTGTCCAGCGACATCTTGAGGGCGGTCAACGTTTGCGCGAATTCGTCGTGCAGGTCGCGAGCAAGTTGTCCGCGCTCTCTTTCCTGGACCTCTGCCAGCCGCCGGGAGAGGGCCTGCAGCTCTGCCTCGCGCCGTTTTTGCTCGCTGATATCGGTGGCGATGCCGACTACCCCGGCAACAACTCCCGCAGCGTCGCGGAGCGGCTCTACATGGCAGTAGAGGTCTTTTCCGCGCCACTTCAGCTCGCAACTCTGGGCCGACCCCGACAGCGCGGAGCGATGTGCGGCAAGAAGGGGAGACGCCTTCCCATCCCGTGGAGGCGCAGCGGATGCCCTCCGACGTCCGCCCAGCTTCAAGTGTTTATCTACGAAGTCCGCTCCAACCCCGGCCAGGGAGGTGGTGTTGAGTCCGGCGTCCGTGGCCCACAAGATACACGGTATTTGCCCGAGGACCACGCCCAACCTGGTCTCAGTTTGCCGCAGCGCCTCCTCCGCCTGTTGGCGCTCTTTGACCTGCCTCACAAGCGAGGTCAGGCGGGCCAGATCGAGCGGCTTGGTTTCGTAGGATATGATTCTTCTATGTCCAACGGCAGCGATTGCGCTGTCCAGCGCAACATGGCCGGTGATGACGATGCATTCCGTTTTCGGACACGATTCTTCCGTGCGCTCGACTAGCCGCAGCCCGGACATATCGGGCAGCTCGATGTCCACCAGCGCCAGATTGAAGGCCCGCTTCCCGCACAGGGCCAGCGCCGCCTGCGCACGGAAGGCGGCCGCAACATCGTAACCCTCGGTCAAGAAGATATCCTGGAGGTTCAAGGCCAGGTCGACATCATCGTCCACGATCAACAGGGAGAACTTCTGTGCAGCCTTCAGGCCGCTGGTGTCCTCACCAACGGGATGCAGAAGCCGCCGGCTCCCGCTGCGCACTGCGTTCTGCGCCTTCCCGCGCTCACCCATCGTATCCACCATCCTCACAACACTGGCGACGCGCCTTCTCACGCCTCTTCACACGGGTCAACATCCGGCGGACCGGCTTTTGTCTGGCGGGTAGTCTGACCGTGAACACGGCGCCCCTCCCCTGTTTCGATATCACGTCGATCGTGCCGCCATGTTTGACCACAATGGACTTAGACAGAGACAGGCCAAGTCCCACGCCGTGGGACTTGGTGCTGAACAGTGGCTCAAATATCCGCTTCAAATCATCGGTGGCGATCCCTGTGCCGGTGTCCGCGAAGGTCACCTCGAACGCATTCGGAACGCTGCGAATGTTGACGGTCAGCGTGCCGGCCTTCTGCATGGCCTCAACCGCGTTTGTCACCAGGTTGCGGAAGGCCAACAGCAGTTGCCCCCGGTCGGCGCTCACCCACGCTTCATGCACCGGAAACTCGCGGACCAGTTCAATCGTAGGCGGTAGGTTGCAGATGTCAATCGCCTGCGAAACCACTGTATTCAAGTCGAGTTTCTCGTAGTTCGGCTCCTTTGCCCGCGCCATATCGAGAAGCGTTTGCATGATGACAGAGGAGCGGTCCACGCTTGTCGCAATGCGGGCCAGGTGCGCCTGCAGCTTTTCATCCGGCGAGTCTTTCAGCCTTGACTTCAAATAGAAAACCGAGGCGCCGATCACGGCCAGAGGATTTCTCAGTTCATGGGAGATGTTCCCGGCTACCTCACCCAGCGTAGCCAGTCGTTGGGACAGCGCTAGCTTGGCCTCCACGGCCTTGCGCTCGGTGACGTCCCGGTAGCAGGTGGCGATACCCGCGACGACGGGGTCACGAATGAGGTTCCTGCCGGCGCCC
>JAUSJJ010000295.1 GCA_030647705.1 Dehalococcoidia bacterium | reverse complement strand
TTGATTACATATCTCTTGTTTCCCACAGCGAACCCGCCGGACCCGTTCAGGTCACTGGCGAACATCTCGAACCCACGAAGGATGGCCGTCCCCTGGGTGCCGGTAGGCCCGGTGAGAGGTAAGGAGACTCCAATCTTGAGGGTTTCGGGGGCGCCCAGGGTTGGGGTTGGTCCCGAGGTCGGGGTCGCCACTTCCACCTTGGCTGTTGGAGTGGGTGCGGGGGTGTCGGTCGGCAGCGGGGTCTGGGTAGGCGCTGTCCCAGTGCACGCGACAGCAATCAACAGCACCCCCGAAAGCAGACCTGTGAGTATCGGTATCATGGGCTTCATAGACTTCATGGCTTTCCTCCCCTTGTTCTCTTTGGTCTCGCCGGGATCGGGGTATTCTGACTACATGCCTTCCTCCCCATTTACGAAGAATCATGCTGGCGATGGCCGCCTTCCCAGCCCTTACACTCTGCCTGTCACCCGAAGGAAACGCCTTGGTTCAGTTGTTGCCGAACGAGGAGATGGTTTTTGAAGCTGCCATCCATCCACCTGATATCGCGGTTGCAGTCCGGCGCATGTGTCCAGCGAGCGATGGATAGATGGGCACATATTACCACAGCCGGCCAGGTCTGTCAACGCTTTTCGGGCGTCGATAGTGGCAGAAAGGGAGAGACCATTGACGCTGAGCAGGCGCCGTGATATAGTTTTCTCCAGTGATGGATGGAGAAATGCCCCCGAATGGATAGTCGCAGTTCCTTTGGACTGGTGTCGTCTTGCCAAGGAAGATAGTTGGCGGCGACGATTCGCTGGTTGCGTCTTCGAGATCCGATGGGAGGATGGGCCTCATAGCAGAAAAGGCTTTGCGCCTCTTTCTGGATCGCGGCTACCAAGGCACGTCGGTGCGTGACATTGCAGCCGCATGCGGCATAGACGTCAAGACTCTCTACTACCACATCGGCGCGAAAGAGAACATCCTCGTTCACATTGTCAACAGGGAACTGGAGTACAACGAGCAGTTTTTCAGCAGCCCCCGCCACAACGCGAACCCGCTGGCCTTGCTCAACGGCGCCGTCGAGGCCTGGTTTCGACATTGTGACGAGAACCAGGATGCGATCATGGTCATCTATCGCGAGATTCGCCATCTCCCTAAGGCGGTTCGAGACAGGCTCCTCGTGAACGCCATGCGTGGTCGGGCTGTATTCGAGGTACTGCTTGCCGATGCCGTCAGGACAGGACAGGCTGACATCGACGACCCCACCCTGTTGGCCTTCAATATCCTGGCTTTGGGACACATGTGGGCTCTTATAAGGTGGGACCTCCCGAAGAGGTATACCCTGGAGCAATACACAAAGAGGCAGACCGAATGGATCGAGAAAATCATAGGGAGCGCCCAGGTGACACACCCGGTCCACCGTCCGACAGCCCAGCGCCAGACGAAACCGTAACGCAAAGTCGTCTCAATCGAAAGGAGGAAGCTATGCCCCTGGAGACAATCAAGAAGGAAGTCCTGCTCAAAATGTACCATGACATGTTGATGTCCAGGCAGATAGATGAGAGGCTGATCGGCTATTCCAAGGCCGGCAAATTCCCCGGCTTCTTTCATCCCGGCCTGGGCCAGGAGGCGAGCCCAGTCGGCACCTGCATCCAACTGCGTCCCACAGACAGTATCACCTTCACCCACCGCTCCCGCGGCTACGAGGTGAGCAAGGGCATCGACGTCAAGAGGATGCTCGCAGAGATCTTCGGCAAGAGCACCGGCTACACCAACGGCAAGGGTGGCGAGTTCCGCATGTGTGTCCCGTCGATGGGCATCTACGGCCCGCCTGGCACCATCGGCTCCAACTACCCCATCGCCGTGGGCATGGCGCTGGCCGCCCAGTACAAGAAGACGGACGACGTTGTGGTCACCTTTTTCGGCGACGGCGCTTCCAACCAGGGCACTTTCCACGAAAGCCTCAACATGGCGTCAAACTGGAAGCTGCCGGTCATCTTCTTCTGCGAGAACAACGGCTACGCCGAGTTCACCAGCCAGAAGCGTCATCAGAACATCAAGAATATCGCCGACCGGGCCGCCGGGTACGGCATTCCCGGGGTGATAGTTGACGGCATGGACGTCATCGCCGTCTACGACGTCGCAGGAGAGGCCATCAATCGGGCGCGGGCGGGACAGGGCCCCACTCTGATCGAGGCCAAGACCTATCGCTTCCTGGGCCACAGCCTGGCCGACGATGGCAAGCTCTACCGGACTCAGGAAGAAGTGGATCAGTGGAAGGCCAAAGACCCGGTGCCGGCCTACCAGAAGAGGCTGCACGGCGCCAAAGTGCTCACCCAGAATATGGACGAGGAGATGCAGGCGCAGGTGAAGCAGGAGTTGGACGAAGCATTCCGCTTCGCCGAGGACAGCCCCATGCCCTCGCTGTCAGAGCTATTCACCGACGTCTATTAGGACGCGAGGTTACGGGGTGGGGTATCAAGAGAAACAATACTGTTAATTCCACACCGGATAGGGGGAACTGATATATGACTGAAATAGTTATGCGCAAAGCTCTCAACGATGCCCTGTCCCAGGAGATGCAGAGAGACCCCAACGTGATCCTTCTGGGAGAGGATATCGCCCTTTACGGCGGCGCCTTCTGGGTGACCAAGGGCCTGCTGGAGAAGTTCGGACCGGAACGGGTCAGGGACTGCCCCATCACCGAGAACGTCATCGTCGGGGCTGCGGTAGGCGCCGCACTCGGCGGACTGAGGCCGGTGGCCGAGATAATGTTCATGGACTTCATCACCCTGGCCATGGACCCGCTGGTGAACGCAGCGGCCCACTTGAGATATGCTTACAACATTCCCAAGGTGCCGATGGTCGTGAGGGCGGCAGTGGGTCGTGGCTGGCGGTCCGGCGCGGACCACTCCCAGAGCCTGGAAGCCTGGTTCTGCCACATTCCCGGTCTCAAGGTAGTGATGCCTTCCGGGCCTTACGACGCCAAGGGACTGCTCATCAGCTCCATCAGAGACGACAGCCCTGTTGTGTTCGTGGAGCACACCCAGCTCTACCGGCTCAAGGGTGAGGTTCCTGACGAACCCTACACCATTCCGCTGGGCAAGGCCGAGATCAAGCGGCCGGGCAAGGACGTCACCGTTGTGGCCACAGGCGCCATGGTGCAGGAGGCGCTCAAGGCGGCCAAGGCGCTGGAGGCCAGGGGCATCGACATTGAGGTCATCGACCCAAGGACGCTCGTGCCGCTGGACAT
>JAUSJJ010000293.1 GCA_030647705.1 Dehalococcoidia bacterium | reverse complement strand
CCGGAGCTAATCCCGGAAAAGCATTCTCAGTTCAGATTGGAGGCTGAAACCCGCCTCCATGAAGTCGGAGTTGCTAGTAACCGCAGGTCAGCATACTGCGGTGAATACGTTCTCGGGCCTTGTACACACCGCCCGTCACGTCATGAAAGCTGGCAACACCTGAAGTCGATAGGCTAACTCGCAAGAGAGGCCATCGCCCAAGGTGGGGCTGGCGATTGGGACGAAGTCGTAACAAGGTAGCTGTAGCGGAAGCTGCGGCTGGATCACCTCCTTTCTAGGGAGTACCTTACTCCTAGGTCGATTCGGAGACTTCGGTCTCTGACTTTTACCTGTAACACCGTTCCCTTCCACTATCCAATGGTTAAGGTGCCGTGTCATATTACGGCCGCTCTATCAGACCCCCTTGGGCCATTAGCTCAGCTGGTTAGAGCGCGGTCCTGATAAGACCGAGGCCGCACCCCTCTCGCTCCTGCAACATAGAGCCACATGGTTTTCGTTCCACGTAACCGCCCTTCTTGGATGTCCATCCCCCCCCGCTGGCAGACGCCAGGCAATTGTGCTATCATCTCATCAGCCACATTTTCCGTTCAACCGACCAATACGAAGGAGGCACACTTGGGCAAAGAGGTTTTTCACCACAAATCGTCAGCAATGGCCGCAGAGCAGAGGCTCAATCTGACTCAACGGTATCTGTGGCGCATCGTCGCCAAGATCTGCTCCGCAGTCAAAGAGAAGTACGGCGAGGAAGGCCTGCAGACGATCTACAACGCGCTCGAGAGCTGGCCCAACCATCGCTCAGCGGTAGTCAAATCGGGAATCACCCCCGGAGAAGGGACTTTGGGAGACCTGATAACCAAGCTCTATGACCCCGGCGACGAGATGCTTTTCACTATGACCAAGCACCGCATCATCACCGAGGAGCCTGACGCCGACCACCTGCTGTACAAGATCCAGGAATGCAACGTCAAGGACGTAGTGCAGAGAGAGTGCCCGGAGATGTGCAGCTACGTGGTCCGCGGCATCGAGCAGGGCCTGGCCAAGCAGGTCAATCCCAATATCAAGGTATCCGGCAATAGGTTCCTGGCCAACGGACACGACGCCTGTTACATCCAGTTGGAGATGACAAAGCCAAAGGCAGCAAAGAAGCCCGCTGCAAAGGCGCCTGCCAAAAAGCAGAAGTAACCAGAACCCAAAATGATGAAAGGAGGGAACGACCGTGTTTGCCGAGTTCGTTCCCTCCTTTTCGTTGGAAGCAACATCGATGGACGGCGTCAGTCCGCGCTAACGAGCGCTGAAAGAAAGGAGAAAGACATGGGTCTGGTCAACATGAGGCTGGATGGGAAGGTGGCCCTCGTGGTCGGCGGGGCCAAGAACCTGGGCAAGATCGAATGCATGGCACTGGCCGAGGCCGGCGCCGACATCGCTATCATCGACATCGCCATACCCGAGGCCCGCGAGACTGCGAACGAGATCAGAAAGGCCACCAAGCGACGCGTGATCGTGCTCAAGGCGGACGTCCGCTCCACTCCTCAGATCGATCGTGCGGTGCAGAAGATCGCGGACAAGATGGGCTCTATCGACGTCATGGTCTATAACGCGGGCACCACCATCAGGAAAAAGGTGTGGGACATGTCCGATGAAGACTGGGACCGCGTGCTGGATATCAACCTCACCGGCGCCTTCGTCAGCGCCCGCGCCACAGCGCGGCAGATGATCAAACAGGGCAAGGGCGGCAAGATCATCAACATCAGCACTATGGCCGCGTTCGTCGGCGAACCCGACCGCACCGCCTACTGCGCCAGCAAGGGCGGCATGAACCTGCTGACCAAAGCCCTGGCCATCGACCTGGCCCCCCACAACATTCAGGTCAACGGCATCTGCCCGGGCGTCTTCGATACAGGCCTGGTCAAGGAGACCAGCTTCCTGCAGCCCGCCTTCCACCAGAGCCTGGTGGACAGGACACTCTATAAGCGGCGCGGCTGGCCGCACGAGATAGCAGGAATCACCGTGTTCCTGTCCACCCCGGCATCAGACTACATCACCGGAGATAACATCCTACTCGACGGAGGAATGCTGGCGCACTAAAGCGCATCACCCAACAAACGCAGAGGGCGGCAGGATGTTGAACATTCTGCCGCCCTCTTGAATCCGATCCTTGTGCCGAAGAATGAAGAAAAGAGGCGGGCTACGGACCGGACGTAACCGGAGTCGCGTTGATAGACAAGGCAAAATTGAGGCTGCCGAGTGCGGCGCCCTCATTCACCCTCAGCACGGCGTCAACCTGGGCCACGTCCCCTGCCGCCAGCGTATTCCGTTCCTGTCCGTCGAAGGTCAAGCTGAGGACTTCGACAGACTCCGACGAGCCGCCGGGCCCCGCGAAGAGAAGCTCCGGCCCTCTGCTCGTATTCTTCACGTAGAAGGTAAAGGATCGGCTTTGACCCGGCATGAAGTCGCCCAGAGTGAGGTCCTCCAGCGGGGCGGTGGCAGCGCGGTCCGCATAATAAGAGAAGCTGGCGTCCGGCACGATATTGACCGAGGCGCTCAACGAGTTGTTGAGCATACTGGCCGCGTAGACCCCGCCGGCCGTACCCACCAGCACTGCCGCCACAGTCGCACAGACGACCGTTAACACACGAAAGACCACTTTGCGCTCCGTTGGGCGATTCCTATCTGATCATGGTCAAGAGCATCTTGAACTTCTTGGCTGCCTTCAAGGAGTGCGGCTGGTTCGCCGGCATCAACACCATCTCGCCCTCAATCAAATGAATCGGCTTGCCCGCGATGACGACTTCCGCCTCGCCCTCAAGAAGATAGACCAGAGCGTCAAACGGCGCCGTATGCTCGCTGAGCCCTTGCCCTGCATCAAAAGCAAAGAACGTCACCGTCCCCGTCTTCTTGTCGATTATGGTCCGGCTGACAATCGAGCCGGGCTGATATTGCGCCAGGCCGACCAGACTCAGTGGCCGTGCCTCGATCCCCTGCCCTCGTGCTTCCCTGTCACCTTGCTCCACGTGCGGCCTCCTCTTCCAAAGATGGCTTCCCTCGTGGCCCCGGAGGAGCTTTCACCCCACACCCTCCAGCGACCGCCCAGGGTATCCTGCAGGGAGGGGCAGGCATGTCGCCGCCCCCCCCGCTGCGTCAGCCCAGCCCCTAGAGTAGCATGTCCCTGGCGAACTGGTCGTAGATGACCGGTATCTCCCACAGCCCGTAGGCCTGATACTGCAGGCTCACTTGATACAGATTGGCCCGGGCGAAGTCGTAGGCCTCTTCAACGGTCACATCGGGCATCGCAGGATTGCCGTCGTTGTCGTAGAAATCGGCCAGCCCGTACCCCATGCCCAGCTCGAACAGGAAGTAGGTGAACAGCCCGTTGTTAATCTCAGGGAACCCTTCATCCGCGCCGACCTCTGCCGCCAGCCCGTTCCGGTCTACTGCTCCCAGCACGATCCTGCCCGGACCGTTCAGCTCGTTCATGCCACCCGCCCAGCACATGTCGAAGGCAAACACGATGCGCTTCGCCTCGAAATCGTCGAAGGCGCGCCTCAGCTCTTTGTCCCAGAGGAACTCGACATACGGCTGCGGCTGCTCGCCGCCCCAGAGCACGATGCCTTCGCTGATGGGGCCCTGCCTCGGGGTGCTCTTGGCGCCGTGGCCGCTGTAGAAGAAGAGCACTTCGTCTTCCTCTCCTACCCTGTCCTTCAGCGCGGCTATGCCTCTGAGAATGTCGCTCCGCCTGGCATCGCCGTTGACGAACAGCTCCACATTGCTTTCCGGGAAGCCGTAGACGCCGACCAGGGTATCACGCACATCGTAGGCGTCATTGGCGGCGTACTTGAGGTCCATGTCAGCGCCGGGGTAGTCGGTCACGCCGATCACTATGGCATAGCGGTCTCCACTAACCGGCCTGCCCAGAATTCCGCTGGCCGCCACCTCTTTGGGCCCGCTCACCGGCCGCCTCGGCGAAAGGGGGTCGTACATCCAGGGCAGACCCTTTGGGGTCAAGGTCGCCTTCTTGAGGATTTGCACGTCGGCGGGGAGCTGAACGGTTGAGGGACCGGCCGCGAAGGATACCGCAGGAAAGACCAAGGAAACTACGATGACCAGCACAAGAATGATTCCAAACTTCTTCATTAGTCCTCCTTATTGTTGGAGCACTTGGTGGAACAACGGAGCCAGTCTCCGACCGTCTACCGGTGTCAATTATATACCATTGCTGCGCTTCGCGGGTAAAGATTTGGTTA
>JAUSJJ010000269.1 GCA_030647705.1 Dehalococcoidia bacterium | reverse complement strand
CCGGCAAGTCCGTGATTGGCATCGAGGTGCCCAACGCTGTTACCAGCCTGGTCACGGTGAGGGGGGTCATCGAGAGCGCGGCCTTTCAGAAGCTGCAGACCAAGTGCAAGCTTGCGGTAGGCCTGGGTAAGGCCACGGGTGGTGAGGTAGTTGTGGCGGACATTGCCAAAATGCCACATCTGCTTATCGCCGGCGCCACTGGCAGCGGCAAGACGGCCTGCATGAATTCCATAATCGGCTGCCTGCTGATGCAGAATACCCCCGATGAGCTACGCTTGATACTCATCGACCCCAAGCGTGTGGAGCTTACCACCTTCAGCAACATTCCGCATCTGCTGAGCCCGGTGGTAGTGGATGTGGAGGAGGCCGTCAAGGCGCTGCGGCGCGTAATTGTGGAGATGGACAACCGCTACAAGAAGTTTGCCGCCGTGTCCGTCCGGAATATCGAGGGGTATAACAAGAGCGCCCGGGTGCCTGCCCCCCTGCCCAATCTGGTGGTCGTCATCGATGAGTTGGCGGATCTGATGATGACGGCCCCGGACGTCGTCGAGCTCAGTCTCTGCCGACTGGCGCAACTGGCCCGCGCTACCGGCATACATCTGATAGTAGCTACACAGCGTCCATCCGTGGATGTGGTTACCGGCCTGATCAAAGCTAACTTCCCGACACGCATCAGCTTCGCTGTCACTTCTCAAGTAGACTCGCGGACCATTCTGGACATGGTGGGCGCCGAGAAGCTGCTGGGCCGTGGCGATATGCTGTACATGCCGACCGATGCGGCCAAGCCGAGGCGTCTGCAGGGTACCTTCTCCTCGGATCCGGAGATGGAGAAGATCGTCAACTACTGGGTCTGCCAGCAGCCGGCAGCAGCCGCCAGCGATGACTTCGCCACGGCATTCGCCGCCATTGATGGCGATGCGCCTGATGAGAAAGACCCGGTCCTGGCCAAGGCCAGGCAACTGGCCAAGGATGGTACGCGCCTCTCGGCGTCTCTGCTGCAGCGCCGGCTGCGCATAGGCTACCCGCGGGCTGCCCGCATCATGGATGTCCTGCGGGAAGAGGGTCTTGTTGATGGTGAGGTGGAGGAGTGGGAGGGGGATTCCGGGCCGGAAAACGAAGGTGAGTCACGATGAAGAACCTGAGCGACCTTCTGGCGAACCTGTCTCGAAACGCCAAAGATGATGACGTTGCGTTTGAGCAGAACATCTGCCTTTTCTGCGGCGCCAGTCTGGCTTCTTCAGAGGTCTATCGTCGTTTCCGAGTATGTGAAGGATGCCGGTTTCACTACGCGCTCTCGGCCTACGAGCGCCTGGCGCTGCTGGTGGACCAGGGCAGCTTCAAGGAAATGAAGCCTCATCTCACTTCCCTTGATCCCCTCTCCTTTGCTGGGAAGGGCTCCTACCTCAGACGCATCTTCGAGGCACAGAAGAGGACCGGCCTCAATGAAGCGGTGGTCGTTGGCGCCTGCAGCATAAACGGCAGGCCCGCCGTCATTGCGGCCCTGGACTTCGGCTTTCTGGGAGGGAGCATGGGCTGCGTTGTGGGGGAGAAGGTGGCGCTGGCATTTGAGACGGCTGTTCAGAAAGGGTTGCCAGTAGTTACTGTTGTGGCCAGCAGCGGCGCCAGGATGCAGGAGGGCGTGCTTGCTCTGATGCAGATGGCCAAGACCGCCGCCGCGGTAGAGAAGCTCCGCGCTGCTCACTTGCCCTTCATCTCTGTCATGACCAACCCCACCACCGGCGAGGTGTATACCAGCTTTGCCAACCTGGGCGATGTCATCATCGCAGAGCCTGGCGCGCTGATGGGATTCGCACCCCTGCGCGTGGTCCAAGAGGCCACCGGCAAACCCCTGCCCAAGGGAGCCCATACCGCAGAGTCTCACATGGCACACGGCATGATAGACCAGATCGTGGACCGGACCGACTTGCGGGAGATGATCAGCGTCCTCATTCACCTGTTGCACCAGCCATCGCAGCAGGCGAAGAAGAAACGCAGGGGCAGGGTCAAGAGACCTGCGATCAAGGGTTTCAAGCGCGGCCCAGCCTGGGAGCTGGTGCAGCTGGCGCGTCACAGAGAGCGGCCCAGCGCAACCACCTACATCTCACTTCTCACTGAGAGCTTCGTCGAGCTTCATGGCGACCGCTTTTTCGGAGACGATGCCTCCATCGTCGGCGGCATTGGCGACATAGACGAGCAGGCGGTCATGTTGATCGGACAGGAGCGGAGCCGGAACGGCGCGCAAACCTATCCAGAAGGCTTCCGCAAGGCGCAGCGTCTGATGAAACTGGCGGCCAATCTGGGTCTCCCTATCGTCACCCTCATTGACACGCCGGGCGCGTACCCGGGGCTGGATGCCGAGGAGCGTGGTAGCGGCAACGTGATTGCCAGCACACTGGCCCTGGCGTCCGACCTGCCTGTCCCAATGATCTCGGTTATCATCGGGGAGGGTGGCAGCGAAGGGGCTCTGGCGTTGGGGGTGGCGGACCGCTGCCTGATGTTGGAGAACGCCATCTACTCGGTGATGTCTCCAGAAGGCGCGGCCTCTTTGCTTTACCGCGATGCATCCAGGGCGGAGGAGATAGCCCAGGCCCTCAAAGTCACCGCATACGATTGCAAGGAGATGAAGGTGATCGATGAGGTCGTGGCCGAGCCGAAAGGCGGCGCCCATCTCGATCACGTGGAGGCAGCCCGCCTGCTGAAGGAGTCCCTGATCCGTGAGCTCGCCGAGCTGCAAGCGGTGGCCACCGCCAAGCTGGTGAAGGCCCGCTACTCCAAATTCAGAGGGATGGGGGAATATGACTCTCGCCTCAAGGTCGCGTTGTCCAGAGACATGACCATGCTGGAAGACTACATGAAACGGCGGGTCACGGAAATTGGCAAGCGCTTACCTCAAAGGGGAAAGGCAGGGGCAGAAGCCGCGAAGGGTGTGCCTGAGCCTGAAGATGAGCCCGAGATATCCGGGTAACACTGCGGTGGTGGCGCCGGCTTGGCCAACCAGCAAACCGAGAGGTTGAAGCATGAAGCCTGTTCTTGAAGGCATCAAAGTCCTCGATTTTTCCCGCTACATCAGCGGGCCTTACGCCAGCCTGCTTCTGGCCGATATGGGCGCCGAGGTGATCCGTGTGGAGAGGCCTGGTGGGGAGGACGACCGCCAGCTTGGGCCCTTCGCTCCCAACGGCCAGAGTATCAGCGTGATGTGCCAGACCCGCAACAAGAAAGGCATCACGCTCAATCTGCAGTCCGAAGGCGGACGGAAGCTCCTGGCCGACTTGGTCAAGCAGATCGATGTTATCGTGGAGAACTTCGGCACTGGCGGCAAGGAGGCGATGGGCCTCGATTACACGAACCTGAGCAAGCTGAACCCCGGCCTGATCATGCTCTCCATCTCTGGCTTTGGCACAACCGGGCCGCTTGCCCGCCGGCTGGCCTTCGACCCGGTGGCGCAGGCTTTCGCCGGGGCCATGAGCATCACCGGTTTTCCTGAAGCCCCTCCCACTCGCTCTGCAGTACCCTGGGTTGACTTCGGCACGGGTGTCTACGGGGCTCTTGCCGTGGCGCTGGCATTGTATCATCGGAAAGAGACTGGAGAGGGCCAATTGATAGACATGGCGATGCTGGACACGGCCGTCTCTTACGTCGCGGCGTTTGGGGTACCCGCTGAATACGCAGTCACCGGCGTGGTGCGTCCCCGCGATGGCAATCACAGCTACTACAACTTTTCTAACTGCTTCCAGGCCAGGGATGGCTGGGTTTTCATCAGCGGCATTGGGGATAACTTGTGGCGCAGGCTGGCCGAGGCTATCGGGAAGCCTGAGTGGGGCGCCGATCCACGGTTTGCCACCAACACGGCGCGTTTTGATAATCGGCTGGTCATTGACGAGGCGATCAATGGCTGGATCGAGGACAAGACCTCGGCCCAGGCGATCGATATTCTGGAGAACAAACGGGTGCCCTGCTGCAGGGTGAACTCCGCGGCGGACATCCTGGACCATCCTCAGGTCAAAGCCAGGGAGATGATAGTCGAGCTGGACTATCCCGGTGTGGGCAAGGTGCCGGTCTCCGGCATTCCGCTCAAGCTGCCGAAGACGCCTGGAACGATCAGGCGGCGCGCGCCGAACGTGGGCGAGCATAACCCAGAGGTCTATGGTGAGTTGCTGGGCCTGAGCGAGAAGGAACTGGCTGCGCTCAGGAAGGACGGAGCTATCTAGGGTCCCAAAACCGTCATTCCGGCCGGCAGGGACAGGAACCTGGATTCCCGCTTTCGCGGGAATGACAGGGGTGCGCCGGAATGCTACAGGCGGCGCGTTTGCCGAGGACGGCGCCATCTGGTTGCGTTTGACACTGAATCTGGCCTTTGATAACATTGAATCTGGGCGGCTGTTCGTGCGCGGGGGCCGGACTTCGATAAGCTCCGCGACCTTTATGACGTTTCCCCATGTTTTCATTCGCAGGAGACAAGACTA
>JAUSJJ010000262.1 GCA_030647705.1 Dehalococcoidia bacterium | reverse complement strand
TCGGCAGTCGATGCCTTCGTCAACTTCGATCCCTCAATCCTGGAGATCATGCAGATAGCCCAGGCCACCACCGCTCTGCCCGTGGAACTCAGCAACGTGTACGACAACACAGCAGGCACTGCCGGCTACAGCGCGTCTAAGCTAACGAGCCCTGCTCCCAGCGGCAACTTCTCGGTGGCTACCATCACCTTCCGGGCGAAGACTACCACCACCTCGACGGTGATCAGCTTCTCCTCCACGGGAGAAAGGACAACCGCGGCCGCCTATGTAGGCGCGAACTACCTTGACGAGATGCTGACTACTGCCGCCACGGTGACCTACGACGTGCCGGTCAGCCTGACCGGAGCGCCGACCACTGTCAACATGCTGACCGACTTCACCGCGAACATCGTGATAAACGCGGGCAGCGCCTTTGCCGATAGCGCTGCAGTCTACCTGACCTTCGACCCGGCCTACATCCAGGTCAACAGCATAGCGAACGGGGCCTTCGCTACCGTCAGCGCCAGCACCTACGACAACACGCTGGGCCAGTTGACCTATACCGCGTCGAACGCCTCCGCTTTGACCGGCAGCATCACCCTTGCTACAGTGCACTTCCAGGGCAAGGCAGTGACAGCCGGCACCAACATAACCATTAGCTTCACCGATCCCAGAAAGACGACGGTGACCAATGGCGGCGTGGTTGTGCCAGGGGTACATGGACCTGAGATCACCGGGCTGGAGATAACCCCCGGAGGGATAATCAACGGGACGGTCACCCTTCAAGGCAGCGCGAGGCCGGCATCCGGCAGAACGATACCGCTGACCGTCAAGCTGTTCACCGTTGATGCGGCGCGAACCAATGCGACCTACTTCGCTGGCACCGGCGCACTCAGCACGTACACGCCCACCACGGTCAACGGCGGCACCAACACCGTGACCTTCCAGGTCACCGGCCTGGCGCCGGGCAGCTACGACATCTCGGTGATTGCCGGACATACGCTGATGTCCGTGAAGAAGAACGTGGCGGTCTCCGGGCCGACCAGCATCAACTTCGGCACGCTGCTGGAAGGCAACTGCAACAACGACATTCAGGTAACGGCGGTCGACTTCAGCATCCTGGCCGGCAGCTACCTGAAGTCCACCGGGGTATCGGGATTCGATTCCAGAGCCGACTTCGATTACAGCGGGCAGGTCAACTCTCTGGACTTCTCGCTGCTGGCCGCGAACTACCTCAAGTCGGTCCAAACAGTAGTCTAAACGTTAGCCCGGCTCTGACCAGAGCCAGGAAAAGGGGCTCGCCCTGAAGGGCGAGCCCCTTTTCATTTCCAGCATCATGCGCCATCTTGCGCTTCACGCCGCGAATGCTATAATCAGGCTGTTCGCTGGGCCGGACGAGCCTGACGGCGGCCGCCAGGCGACGTCCCGACATAAGTGCAAGGGATAGGATCACAGTTGAGAAAGCGCATCGCTACCGCGATCAGTCTGGCATCCCTGGTGGGCATCCTCGCGCTCCTGGCGTTGGGCCAGGCCGGTCTGACCATGGCGCAAACACCGGCCACAGTGCGGCTGGTCCTGTCCGCAACCCAGGTCAACGTCGGGGACGCCATCACAGGCCAGATAAGGATAGAAGGTGCGCCTCAGCTCCGCGGCGCCGAGGTTCACCTCACCTTCGAACCCGGGAAGCTCCAGGTAGAGGACGCCGTTGCAGCGACGGATGGCATCCAAATCCAGGTCGGCAGCCTGCTGGAAGGGTTCACCCCTCCAGGCGCCGGTAACTCCGCCGACAATGTAACGGGCGCCATCGGCTTTGCGCGAGTAAGCTTGCCCTTTCCGCCAGACTCGTTCATGATGCCGGACGGGGTGCTGGCAATCGTTACCTTCCGCGCGGTCGCAACCGGCACAGCCCCCGTGAACTTCACCTCGGTCACGCTTCTGAAGTTTCTGGACAACAACATAAGCCCGATCCTTGCCCAAACTGTGGGAGGGACTGTAATCATTGCGTCAGCGTCCCTCCCCACCACGGTTCCCACCCCCACCGCTACACCTGCCGCCACGCCGACGCAGACTCCGGCGCCAACGCCTACCCCAACACCGACTCCGACACCAGTGCCAACGGCCGTTCCAACACTGGCGCCAACGCCGACTCCAACCGCAACTCTCCAGTCGCTACCAGCAGAGCCCCCAGCGCCGACATCGACTCCCGCTGTCCTTCCGCCTCCAACAAACCCACCTACGCCGCCCACTGTCTTCGCGCCGTTTCCAACGAACACGCCGGTGGCAACACCTGCCCCAACCCTCGCGCCAACGTCCACGCCGTCCCCGACCGCGACTGCCCTTGGCCCGCTGCCCACTGCGGGCGCCATCGGGCCGGGAAGCAACTGGTGGCCTGTCCTGGCGGTTCTGGCAGCGCTCATGATGGTCTCGGCGGGCACGGTACTGCTGCTCGCCACGGAACGCAAGTAGGTGAGAAGAGGCCGGCGCTGTGGATAAGAAAGAGGAGGGGTGACTACTCGGCTTTGTACACCTTGCAAAGCAGCGCCCTGAAGTAGTTGTCCCCCGCGTAATCACAGAACCCGGGCTCGTCCGGGACAATAGCATTGATGTTCGATTCCCAGATGTCGAAAAGCCGGGGCGCCTTGCCCGGGCGCTCCGGGTACCACCAGTAGCCATCGGCGTTCACTACCCTGGGGTCGATCCCCGCAGTTAGTCTGGCCTTCTGTTTGACTTTGCCCTCCGGAGTCTCGATGTAAACCCAATCGCCTTCCTTGAAACCGAGTCTGCTCGCAGTCCGGGGATGGACCTCCACCACAGGGTCCGGATGGGCTTTCCTCAGTCCGTCTATCTGCCGGTAGCAGGAGTGGGTAAAGGACTTGACCCTTGAGCCGCTGATCAGAATGAGCGGGTATTCCTCTGCCAGCTTCGGGGTACTGAGCGGGCTGCGGGGCGGCTCCTCGTACCGTGGCAGAGGATCGACGCCCAGCTTCTCGAAGATGCTTGGAGCGAGCTCCGCCTTGCCCGAGAAGGTGGCGAACCCCTGCTGCTCCCACTTCCTGTACACCGGCGCAGGCAAGTGCCAGTGTTCTTCCTTGCCCATGAACTCTGCGTACTTCATACCGGAAGGCTCCAGGAACTTGTCGTACATCTGCTCCAGGGTATCCGGCCAGTAGCCCTGCTGGCCCAGCCTGTTGCCCAGGTCGCGCCAGAGCTGATAGTCGTCGCGGCGTTCGAACAGGGGCTGGACACATTGTTCACCGAGGCTGTAGTGGTCAATCAGGTTCCACATCGTCTTCACGTGCGGGCGCTCCATCCAGTCAGCGGAGGGAAGGACATAGTCGGCGAGCTGAGCAGTGGGCGTCATGAACTGCTCGACTGCAACGTGCAGGTCGAGCTTGTCGCTCAGATATGCCTCGCAGAACTTCCTGGCCTGGGCGAACACCAGAAGCGGGTCGCTGCCCTGAGTGAACACCGCCTTGACGGGGTAGGGCTTCTCCTCCAGTATGGCGCGCCAGATGTAACCGGGGCTGGGCGTCAGGTTGTACATGGCAGCGCCCCAGCCCAGCGGGTGGACCTTCTTCATGGCCTCACGATATAACTTGTAGCCGCGAACAGAGGTCACCGGAAAGACATCAGCGCTGACGTTATCTCTGCTCCTGTCCGGGTTTTCCACCAGCTTGTCCCAGTGGATGTTCTCCAGCCAGGCGTACTTCTCGAAGGGCCTGCCCAGCCCGTTGCTGCCCTCCACATCCAGGTTGCCGGTTATCGTTCTGAGAATAGCTTTGGCCTAGGCGATGAACTTCCCGGCGCCAGCCAGGTGACAGCTTGACACTCCACGGGAGAGGATGGCCGGCCGGCCGGTGGCATACATCCTGGCAACCTCGACGATCATGTCC
>JAUSJJ010000258.1 GCA_030647705.1 Dehalococcoidia bacterium | reverse complement strand
CGATACCGAAAGCCATCATCAGAGGGAAGAGCAGGCACTGTTCCCCAGGCTGGAGAAGGCCGGCGTAACCGGGCCGCCAAGAGTCATGAGGTTGGAGCACGAGGAGCTCAGGGCCAGGAAACATAGGCTGGCCGAGCTCCTGCTAGAGGTGGAGGAGATGGACTTCAAGAAGTGGTCGGCAGGAGTAATCGAGGCGGGCGACTATATCGCCGAGTCCCTGGCAGCACACATCGGCAAGGAGGACAACGTCCTTTACCCCATGGCAATGAGGGTGTTTCAGCCCGAGGAATGGGCGAAGGTGCAGCAGGAATTCGATCGGATCGGGTATTGTCCGTTTACGCCCAAAGCCGTGCGGAAGTGACCTGGCACTGACAGAGAAGCCGCCGGCCACGGGCGCCGGTCCGCTGAATAGGAGAACGCCCTCAACAGGGAGCGCAGAGGGCAAAGCCCTTAGCCGGGGGTCTGGGGGTGTCCCCAGCTTCATTTGTTGCCCCCTTCCTGACAGGAAGGGGGCTAGGGGGATGGTCAAACCCTGTCCGGCAACGCTTGTACATGTTTGTTTGGGGTCAACTTGGGGAATCAGACCAACGATCTTGAAACAGGTGACCGCATGGAGCATAATGGACGTTAGCGATGTCAAGACTGTTCGATAGGCTAACCGATAAGAAGGGCAAAGACCTCAGGATTCTGGCTGAGTTCGTCGATATCTACTGCAGGGAGAACCACAGGGATGCGGCCAGAGAAGCGTTCGCCGTCGGCGACGAACGGGTGCAGCGGAGCCTGGGCGACATGGAGCTTACGTTATGCCAGGACTGCGGCAAGCTGCTCAGCCACGGCATGGCCAAGCTGATGCTGTGTCCCTACGACCCCAAGCCCTCCTGCCGCAAGTGCGAAACGCATTGCTACGCGCCGGGCTACCGGGAGAAAGTGCGACAGGTGATGAAGTTCTCCGGCATGTACCTGGTCAAGCACGGGCGGGTGGACTTGCTGGCCCACTACCTGCTGTGAGAAGCCGCTCCCAGAGCGCAGGACACAGGGAGCGCAGAGGGACGAAACCCCCAGTTTCTTCTCTTCCCCTTCCTGCCCTGAGCCTGCCGAAGGGAAGGGGGCCAGAGCTTGGCCCGTAGTTGATTCGGGGGGGGATGGTGGACATCACGAGGGAAGGTGCAAGATGACTATCGCCAAAGCGGCACTGATGGGCGCCATGGAAGCATACTTCGGCGCTGACAGCCGGCGGATCGACCACTCCCGCAAAGTAACGTCCTACGCTGAAGAACTGCTGAAACGGGAAGTCGGCGACCCGATCGTGGTGATAGCAGCCGCCGTGCTCCATGACATCGGCATTCACCAGGCCGAGAAGAAGTACGGCAGCCCCTCCGGCAAATACCAGGAGATCGAAGGCCCGCCCATCGCAAGGGGAATACTGACTGCGCTTGGGATGGGACAGGCACACATCGACGAGGTCTGCGAGATCATCGCGCACCACCACAGCCCCGGCAAGATAACCTCGAAGAACTTCGGCATCCTCTACGACGCCGACTGGCTGGTCAATCTTAGAGACGAATACGATATCAAGGACAAGGCCAAGCTCAAGGCAATCGTCGAGCGAGTCTTCCTGACGGAAAGCGGCAAGGCGCTGGCCAGGCAGACATACCTTGACGAGAAATCCTGAATACTAAGCTCCAAATTCTAAACAAACCCAAATGACTCAACGATCAAACCCCGAAGGGAATCTGGGAAACGGGTTTTGAGTTTTTGGATGTTGGCATTGTCTGGGGCTTAATGCTTAAGATTCAGGATTCGCGTCTAGTGCGGGTGTGCCATATCGTGCACCGTCTCCATCACGTCTATCACTTTGCGCACACGGGCCCAGTCCTTGGCCCGACTCGCTTTCTTCAACTCCGAGATTATCCAGGCGTCCGTATCGGACAAGAAGACCTTGAGGTCCTCTTTCAACCCCGGCCACGACTCAAGAATGGTGGATTGCACTTTGGGCACTGTTGGTCCCTCCTCAAACGGTATTGGTGGCGACTTCCAAAGGCTTGGCGTAAAGCATTATGCCATTTGCTGAGACAGAAGGGAAGGCCCGCCTGCGGGTTTGCGGCCCCCGCCATCCCCGTGAGGTTCGAGCAAGGCGACGCCAGGCTGGCAGCCGCGGTAGAACGGACACAGAGGGCTTTCCGAGGGGCACGGCCCGCCACCAGACCCAGGAGTTGCCTTCAGGACTCAAAACTGGAACGACGGGCACTTCACAGTGCCTACACGCGCCGCTTTTGACCTGCCTGCGTCCAACCACCACTTGACAAAGCGGGAGATACGTGCTATATTGAAACTGTCCCAAGTGATTGAGTTGCAACACTCGAGAGCAGCGGACGCCGGGCACGACAGGTTGGAGGTCCGTGAGGGGTTATAGTCCGACAGTACCTTGGCAGGCTTGAGGGTGGATGAGTCGACTAGGCGGAATGCCGAAAGACGCGGAGGCCGAATAGCTGCCGAGATGCCAAAGGACATAAGCTCAGCAGGCCCAAAGCAGGGCGAAGGGACAGGTAACCTGAAGTCGCTGGCGTGACACACTCCCGAGAAAAACGGCAAGGTCACTTGGGACTTCTTTTCTCAACAAAAAAGCTCGACGGCGCTAGCCGGTCGGGCTTTTCGCTTTCTTCTCGAAATCGAACGGCGTTTCCGGCTTCAACACCCCGATGAACGGTAGATTGCGGTACTCCTCGCCGTAGTCCAGCCCGTAGCCCACCACGAACTCGTCCGGGATCTCGAAACCGATGTACTTCAGCGGAACGTCCACCAGCCGCCGGGAACGCTTGTCCAGCAGCGTGCACACGCTCAGGCTGGCGGGTTTGTGCCCTTCCAGGTAGTTCAGAATGTAGTTAAGCGTCATCCCTGTGTCCACGATGTCTTCCACCATGATCACGTGCGCGCCGGTGATGCTCCGGTCCAGGTCCTTGGCAATGCGTACCGCACCGGCCACATGCCGGTAATAGGACACGGCCATGAACTCCACTTGAAGGGGCAGCGTGATGTTCCGCATCAGGTCAGACATGAAACAGACCACGCCTTTGAGCACGCCCACCAGGACAAGCTGCTTGCCCGCATATTCCTTGGAGATCTCTCGCCCCAACTCACGCACCCGCTTCTGTATCTGCGATTCGCTGAACAGCACGTGGTGCACTCCCTCGACCTTGGCCTGTCCCAGGGGCCCATAGCCGTACTTGGCCAGGATGCGGTGGTAGTCTTTCTTGTAGAGCAGCCGGACCTTGACATCGGGGTAGAGCTGGCGCAGCCGTCTCACCTTGCGGTTCTTGGCTGTGACCAGGCTCTGCCTGAGAGTGGTGAGCTCGATGTACTCGTCGAGCTCAGGCAGATAGAAGTCCGGGGTGAACATCTCGAGAGCGCCGCCGTCCTCTGGGGGGAGCGGAAAGGAGCGCGGCTCATACTGCCACTCGATGCGGTAGAAATCGAGTATCTTGGCGAACTCCTCTTCGCTGGGGTGGGCGAAGGTCACCTGCCGGGGCGGTTTCTCTTGAGGCTGTGCGCTCTCCGGCGCAGCTCCCGCCTGCTTGCCGGACTTGCCTGGCTTCCTGGGCTCGCTCTCCTTGGCCATAGTTATCCCTTCACGACTCCCAGGGGTCGGGCTCTGGCCACCTTGCGAGAGATGCCGGCCGCATGGGTGATGTTTACCACGTGGGCCACGTCCTTGTATGCCTCCGAAGCCTCTTCTGCCAACCCCGCCCTGCTAGCGGCCCGCACCTGAATGCCGGCGCTGGCCAACCGTTCGGCGATATCCACACCCCGCAGGCTGCGCTTTGCGGCGCCGCGGCTCTGCACTCTGCCCGCCCCATGACAGGTGGAGCCAAATGTCTCCTTCATGGCCGTCTCGGTGCCCACGGCGATAAACGAGTAGCGGCCCATATCTCCCGGAATAAGCACCGGCTGCCCTACGCTCCGATACGCAGCAGGCACCTGCGGGTGGCCCGCCGGGAAGGCGCGCGTAGCGCCTTTGCGGTGGACGCAGAGCATCATTTTCTTGCCGTTGACGGTGTGCTCCTCCAGTTTGGCCATGTTATGCGCAACGTCATACACCACTCGCATGCCCATGTCTGTGTAGCTCCGTTTGAACACCACCTCGAAGGACTCCCGCACCCAGTGGGCGATGCACTGGCGGTTGGCCCAGGCGTAGTTGGCGGCAGCGGCCATCGCCGCCATGTAGGCCTGTCCTTCCGGCGACCGCACCGGCGCGCAGGCCAGTTGCCTGTCCGGCAGGCCGATGCCGTAGCGCTCCATGGCGCGGTCCATCACCCGCAGATTGTCGCCGCAGACCTGGTGGCCCAGGCCACGGGAGCCGGTGTGGATCATCACTACCAC
>JAUSJJ010000252.1 GCA_030647705.1 Dehalococcoidia bacterium | reverse complement strand
GGGAGTAGGGGTAGATTGCATGTCTCGTCCTGACGAACGCCCGTCCCAAGAACGGAGCCCTTGCGGTACCTCGCGCCTTCGCGTGTCATGCTATAATTGACGGGACGGAAAGGCAGAGGAGGGAGCTATGGCACGAGAGTTCACAGTTGTCGTTGAGCGCGATGAAGAAGGTTATCTCGTTGGCACCGTGCCGGCGTTGCCTGGATGCCACACCCAGGCCCGGTCTATGGATGAGCTGCTTGAGAGGATAAGAGAGGCTATCAGTTTGTGTCTTGAAGTCCAGGGAGAGGAGGCTACCGAAACCCTGGAGTTGATTGGGATCCAGAAGGTCGCCGTATGACCCGGCTGCCCAGAGCAACAGGCCGCCAGGTAACTCAAGCCCTGGCAAAGGCAGGCTTCGAAATAGTCCGACAGCGCGGAAGTCACGTGTTCTTGAAACACGCGGATGGTAGGTCCACGGTGGTTCCGGTCCATGCACAAGAAGCCATCGGCCCTGGCCTCATCTCGAAGATACTCAGGGACACCGAGCTGAAGAGGGAGGTGTTTCTCGGACTCTTTGACTGAATTGCCCTTTCTGTGCCCTTGAAGCGTTTCAGCATCGTGCTCAAGATGGCAGTCCATGCGGCTGCCGCGTGCGCTGCGATGCGTCCTACTGCTTGTCGAGGAGAGTATGCTCAAACGCGCCCACCTGCAGGAAGTCGCCTTACTTTTTCTCCGCATCGGAGCCACGGCGTTTGGCGGCCCGGCCGCCTACATCGCCATCATGCAGCGAGAGACAGTGAGGCGCCGTCACTGGCTGGATGACCAGGGCTTCCTCGACATTGTCGGCGCCACCAACCTCATACCCGGACCCAATGCCACTGAAATAGCGCTCTACCTCGGCCTGGTCCGTGCTGGCTGGCTGGGATACATCGTGAGCGGGCTGCTTTTCATCGCACCGGGAATGGTGGCCACTGTGATTATCGCATGGGCATATGTAACTTATGGCTCGCTGCCCCAGGTCGGCTGGGTGCTCTACGGCGTCAAGCCGGTTGTCATCGCCATCGTCGTCCAGGCGTTGTGGGACCTGGGCCGGAAAGGTGTGAAAGACGCCGTCACCGCCGCAGTCGGCGCGGGCGTGATCGCCTTCTACTTCGTCGGCTTCAATGAGATAGCGCTCCTTTTTGCCGGGGCCGCGGCCGTGTTGGTCATCCACTTCGGGCGGCGACTCTTCAAGGGAGGGTTCTCCGCATTATCGCTCTCACCGCTGCTGGGTGTGACGCTGCCCTACGCATCGGCCACCCTGGTCCCGTTCAGCCAGACGACCCTGTTCCTGTCTTTTCTCAAGATCGGCGCAGTCCTCTACGGCAGCGGCTACGTGCTGTTTGCCTTCTTCAACTCTGAGTTCGTGGTGCGTCTGGGCTGGCTCAGCCAACAGCAGCTACTGGATGCGATTGCGGTTGGGCAGATTACCCCTGGCCCGGTAGCCACCAGCGCAACCTTCGTCGGTTATCTAATGGGAGGTTGGCCCTCTGCGCTGCTGGCTACTGCGGCCTTCTTCATACCTTCGTTTTTCTTTGTCGCTCTGATAAGCCGGTTTGTGCCTTTGCTGCGGAAGAAATGGTGGTCAGGAGCGTTTCTGGATGGTGTGAACGTAGCCGCACTCGGTCTGATGGTGGGCGTTACCTGGCAACTGGGGCGAGCGGGGGTGGTAGATTGGTTCACCGTGGCCCTCACCGTGGTTGCCCTGGCGCTTGTCTTTCGGTTCAAAGTGAATTCAGCTTGGCTCATTCTGGGCGGAGGCATCTTGGGAGTGGCTTATGGACTGCTGGTGGGCTGAATGGACACTCACACTCACCCTTTCCCCTTTTGCATCTCCCGCGCTATTTTCTCTATGACCGGCGTGATGTCCCGTGATGTGTCCACAACGAAGTGGTTGCGCCTGATATTCTCCCGGTCGCCCAGCATCTTCCGGTAGACCTGCCAGTCGGCGTCGGACTTGTCGCCGGCATCCGGCCTCTCCGCCCGGCGTCGCAGTCGCTCGCGCACCACTTCCGGCGGCGCTTCCACCCGCACGATGATCAGCCTCGCTCCCGATCTGTCGGCGATGTTATACAGCGGCTCCCGGTGGCGCTCCGTCAGATTGGTGGCGTCGAAGATCACGCTGATGCCTCGCTGGAGCAGGTCTTCGATGAGCAGGTGGGTTGCCTGAAACACGCGCTGGCTTTCCTCGGGCGTGTACCAGGAGGTAGGGAATAGCGCTTTGCGCATGGCGTCGCTTTCCACGATGACCGCGGGCGCTTTCTCGACCAGGCGCCGTGCAAAGTAGGACTTGCCGGCGCCCGGCAGCCCGCTGATGACGATGAGCGAAGGGATGACCTCCGGCTCGGGCAGCGGCGACAGGCTCGCCTTCAGCTTCTTGATGTCTTGTGCAGACCGTTCATCATACATAGCGGCTGGCTCTCAGGGCTGGGGCAGAGTCAAGGGTTGTTCCCGATCTCTACGGTCGAACAGGAGGCGATTGACGAAGATAGCGCGCTTGCTGCCGGGCTGCCTGAGGTCGTCCCCGAGCTCGGCGGTCAATCTCCTGAAGACTATCATGCCCGGGACAACGGCCAGGGCAATGACGATCGATGGCTGCTCCTGGAATGCCAGGCCGAGCAACGGAAGCAGCAAGAAGCCGCAGAGCATGCCCACAGGCACTATCTTGGTGCGAGCGCCAATGAAGCGAAAACCCTGTCGCCGCGCCTCTGACATGCTGAGCAGCCTGGGGACGAACCAGGGCAACGCTCCCGCGAGCATGGGAATGATGCTGAGCCCCAACTCCCTGGGGCCCAAAACCAGGCCGATTCCCAGGGCCATGCCATTCCCTCTGCCGCCCTGGAACTTGAGGAATACGGGCCACATCTGGCCGCCCATGCAACCGGCCACCGCCAGGGCCATTCCCGCCGGCCCGAATCCCAGCGTCTTGGCCACAAAGACCGGAGCTACGCCTTTGACGATATCGGCCAGGCTCCCGATTATGCCCTCCGTGGCGCCGGTCGTTTGCCACAGGTTGCTTCCTCCCACGTTGCGGCTTCCCTGTGTGCGGAGATCGACGCCCCTCAACCGGCCGATCAGGTAGACCGCAGGGATCGACCCGACGAAGTAGCATCCGATGGCGAAGAGAAGTTCCAGCAACATATGTTGAGGCGCTCACCCTTCGCTGTAGAAAGCAGCGCCCAGGAGGCCGGGCCCAGTGTGGATCCCCATCACCGGTGTGAACTCGGTGACGTACATCTCCACGCAGTTGAACATGGACTCGATGCGCTGCCTGAGCTCCTCCGCTTCGGCCGGCACATTGGTGTGGACCACCGCGATGTGCGCCGGCCTGGCGCCGAGCCTCCGGTTCATCTCCTGCAACAGGCGCTGGACGGACTGGCGCTTGGTGCGGGGCCGCGCCAGCAGTCCCACGTGGCTCTGCGAGAGTTCGATGATGGGCTTGATGTTGAGGACTGAGCCTGCCCAGGCAGCGATCTTTGGCACCCTGCCGCTCTTGGCGAGATAGTTGAGCGTGTCCAGTATCGCCAGGACGCTGGTCCGGGAGGATATCCTCACCGCCGCGGCGGTCACCTCGTCCAGGTCCTTGGACTGTGCGGCGGCGCGGGCCGCTTCCAGGACGGCGAATCCCTGGGCCATCGCCGCCGTCCCCGAATCTATGACGTTTATTCTGACCTGGGGGAAGACCTCGGCGGCCATCTGCCTGGCCAACTGGGCAGACTCATGTATCGCGCTGAACTGGGAAGAGATGGTGATGCAGAGGATATTGTCAAACCGCTGCGCCAGTTGCCTGTAGGTCTCCAGGTAGCTCCCGGGAGAAGGCGCTGCGGTGGTAGGTATCTTGGACACAAGAGGAAGCAACCGGTACAGTTCCGAAGGAGTTATGTCCACGCCGTCATGGTACACCCGGCCATCTATTGCGAGCTGTATGGGCACCACCGTGATGCCGTACTGGTCAACTAGCTCTCTGGGAAGACAGGTATTGCTATCGGTGATGATGGCTACCTTCACTGACACCTCGCGGCCAAGAATAGCAGGGGCTAACAGCCATTGTCAAGTTTGCACAGGCTTCTTTGGTTGTGCTATAATCAACCCCAAGTATCT
>JAUSJJ010000244.1 GCA_030647705.1 Dehalococcoidia bacterium | reverse complement strand
CCGCCGTCTCGCAGCCTACAAGCTCGCCGCCGATGATAACGACCCGGTCTCCGACCTGCGCCTTGCCGGTCAACACGTCTTCAGCAAGCACCACGTTGGCCGCAGCTATGCCAAGTATTTGGGGAGCGAAAGGGGTCATGCCCGCAGCCACCACAACGACTTCAGGCGCGGCATCTCGAAGCATGGCCTGGTCAACTTCAGTGTTGAGTTTGACCGCGATGCCGTTGTTCTCCATTTGCGCGGCCAGATAGCTGGCAAGAGGCTCAATCAGTGGCCGCTTGCCGGGGGGTATGGCTGCCAGGTGAAGCTGCCCGCCCAGCCTGTCGCTTCTCTCGCAGAGCGTCACCTGGTGTCCCCTGAGGGCAGCCACCCTGGCTGCCTCCATTCCCGCGGGCCCTCCGCCCACCACCAACACTCGCTTTGGCGTCTCGGCCGGCCTGATGCGGTACTCTTCCTCCCTGCCACAAGCGGGGTTCACCGTGCAGCGCATTTCTTTCTGTTCGTAGCGGATGCGTACGCCGCATCTCAGACAAGCTATGCAAGGCACGATGTCGCTTGCCCTGCCTTGCTCCACCTTGTTGGGCAGATCGGGATCTGCGATCAAAGCTCTCCCCATAGACGTCAGGTCTGCTTTCCCTTCGTGGAGGGCTTGTTCCGCGACCTCCGGTGTGAGCCTGCCCACGGCGACCAGCGGCACGGTGACCACCCGCTTGATCCCCTCAGCGATGGACAGCAGGGCGCCCGGCACGCTGGGGAACGCTGCGGCCATCTGGTGCGCGCCGATACCCCACATGCCCAGGTGAATGGCATCCGCGCCAGCCCGTTCCGCCAGGCGGGCGATCTCCTGGCAATCCTCGCGGGTCAGGCCGCCTTCGACCCCATATTCCATGCCGTTCAGCCGGCACCACACCGGATAATCTGCGCCCACACGATCTCTGACTGCCTTGATAACATCGCGCAACAGCCTGGCCCTGTTTTCCAGACTGCCTCCGTACTTATCGGCACGCTTGTTCGCAGCCGGAGACAGGAACTCGGCGATCAGGTAGTCGGCGGCGCCGTGGATTTCGACCCCGTCGAAGCCGGCCTTCCGGACACGCTCTGCCGCCCTTGCGAAGCGGCTCACGATCTCCTCAATCTCGCCGGAGCTCATCTCTCTGGGCATTTCGCCCCCGCCAGGCATTGGAATCGGCGAAGGCGCCACCGGTTGAAGGCCGGTGATCTTCGATTCAGAGTCTCTGCCGGCGTGATGCAGTTGTATCGCCGCCCTGGCGCCATGCTTCCGGATCACTTCAGCAAGTTCGGTCAACCCTGCTATACAACTGTCATCGCTTACGTTCAACTCGTGCACTACCCCGGTGCCTTCGGGAAAGTCAACACAGACAGCCTCCACGATGACCAGGCCCGCGCCGCCTCTTGCCCGGGCTTCGTAATAGTCCTTCATGTGCTGGGTCACCCTGCAGTCTTCTCCGCCGTAATTGGTGTTCATCGGCGGCATGACGATCCGGTTCCTGATATCCATACGCCCTATTCGACAGGGCTCGAACAACTTCTTGTAGGTTGGCTGGTTGGTCATGCGCTTCTTCCTCTCGATGCCTAGATGACTCGCGCCTGCTTGAGAACTACAAGGTCCTTCCTGGAGAAGCCCAGCTCCTGGCAATAGATGTCCTCGTTGTGTTCCCCTATCAAAGGAGCCCGGCGCCGGATTTCGCAGGGCGTTTCACCTAGCTTGGCGAAGGGCCCGCAGTACTTCAGCTCCGCATTCAGTTCCGGGTGTTCTACGTCCACCCAGAAGTCGCGCTCACGAAGCTGACGGTCTTCGGCAATATCCCCGGGCGTCTGGACGGGGCCGATAAGCACGTGCTTTCCTCTGAGCGCCCGATCCAGAAGCTCTTGTTTCGTTTTGGTCTTGAAGAACCTGACGAAAGGCTCCTCGATCCGGTCGTATTTCTCCTGGGTCAGCTTCGAAGCGTCCATCTCGTTAACCCAGTCGAAGTCCTTCAGCCACTCAGGCGCCATCCCTTCCTCCTCCAGCCATTTCACCAGTTCCCTCATGTGCGGCGTGAACCCCAGCGCGGAGCCTCCCAGAACATAGCTGCTGACCCAACCGTCTTTGCAGGCGTAGCCCAGCCCCATGGACAACCTCGGGCTGGGCAGACGGTACCCTATCCGCCGTACCGTGATCCTGTTCATGTCCCAGAACTGCACTGCATTCATCAAGAGGCCGACGACACATTCCTGAACCGAGACATCAACCTGCTGCCCTTCTCCCGACATCTCCGTGTGCCAGTGAGCGATCAAGGAGGCGGAGGCTGCCTCTACACCAGCCTGGAGATAGGCCTGGGGGTAGCTGATCCAGTTGGGAGGACGGTCGGGCTCGCCGCTGGCATACAACTGGCCTCCGGCGGCCCATGCCGTGAGATCTGAAGCCTCGTGGTGCGCTTTGGGCCCCGTCTGTCCGAAAGGCGTTATCGATGTAAGGATAACCCGCGGGTTGATCTTGCTGAGGGTATCATAGCCAAGGCCGAGGCTCTCCATGTATCCGGGAGGGAAGGACTCGATGACGAAGTCGGCTGATGCGGCCAGCTTCTTAAAGATATCTCGCCCGTCACGCGTCGCAACGTCAAGGGTCACGCCGCGTTTGTTTGCGGCGTAAGCGAACCAGAACAGGCTCTTCTCAGAGTGAGGGTCGTCTTCGTAGAACGGGCCGATGTTGCGGCTGGGATTGCCTCCTGGCGGCTCAATCTGGATGACGTCTGCGCCCAGGTCGCCAAGTACCCTGCCCGCGATAAGGCATCCGCCATGGGTCAGGTCCAGGACTCGATAGGAACTCAAGGCCGAATCCATAGTTTAACGATCACCCATGCCGTATAACGAAGCATGTCTCAGATGAGGACGACGGCCTGACCGTGGACGCATCGGGCCCTTCACACCCCATACCATTTGACCAGACTGTCCATGGGCTCGCGACTGCTTCGGAATTGATTCACCGGCGCCTTCGCATTCGGGTAGCCGATGGCAACCGCCGAAACCAGGACTTTAGAATCCGGAATGTCGAACATCTTCCTCAGAATGTCGGGGTAGATCACTCCTCGATAGATGACGCAGGTCCCGAGTCCGTAGTTGTGGGCGGCCAGCATCAACGTCTGGAGTATCAGGCCGGCATCGATGAGATGGAAGGGCATCAACGACTTCTCCAGACAAAGTATGATGCCGTTTGGCGCCTCGAAGAACCTGTCCATGACCTCCCACCACCGGTCTTTGCCGGCCTGGTCATGCCGGGCAATCCCCAGCGAATCGTACATCTGTCCCATGACCTTGCGCCTGCGCTCCCTGAGCACTCCGTCGGGCGCCGGCAGTGGAAAATCAGCCGCCCACTGGGCGCCGGAGCGTGTCCTCTCGACGAGGGCTTGTTTCATCTCCTCCATCTGCTCGCCGCCGACCACGACGAAGCTCCACGGCTGCATGTTGGAGCCGGACGGCGAATGAAGAGAGATCTCCATCACCTTCTCCAGAAGCGCCCTTGGCAAAGGGTCCGGCTTGAATGCGCGGATGCTTTGACGGGTCTTGATGGCTTCGATCACGTCCATAGAATGGTTCCTCTCGTACGTAAATAGCGGCGCAAATGTGTACCTGTGGTTGTCGGGCCTGTGTGCGATAGCACAAGAGAAGTGCTCTCAGAGGCTCGGAGCTCTGACGTTCTCTGCCGGACATACGCAAAATCTCAAACACCACACTG
>JAUSJJ010000242.1 GCA_030647705.1 Dehalococcoidia bacterium | reverse complement strand
ATGTCGGTCACTAGCGATTCCGTGGTCAGCACCATAGCGGCCACGCTCGCCGCGTTTTCCAGTCCGGCGCGGGTTACCTTGGCCGGGTCGATGATGCCTTTGGCCACCATATCGCCGAACTCGTCCTTCTCGGCGTCGTAGCCGTAGCCCTTGGCGCCTTTCTTGACGGCGTCGACTATGACCGAGCCCTCTTTGCCTGCGTTGATGGCGATATTGCGCAGGGGCTCTTCCAGTGCTCTCCTGAGGATGGTCACTCCGGTAGCCTCGTCGCCTTCCAGCTTGAGACTGTCCAGAGCAGGAGCGGCATTGATCAGGGCAACCCCTCCGCCTGCGACGATTCCTTCCTCTACAGCGGCGCGGGTCGCCGAGAGGGCATCCTCAACCCTGTGTTTCTTCTCTTTGAGCTCGACCTCGGTAGCTGCGCCAACCTTGATGACCGCTACGCCGCCGGCCAGCTTTGCCAGGCGCTCCTGGAGCTTCTCCCTGTCGAAGTCGGAGGTGGTCTCCTCGACTTGCGCCTTGACCTGCTTCATCCGAGCCTGGATTGCATCCTCCGCTCCCTTGCCTTCGATGATGGTGGTCTCGTCCTTGTTGGAGACTACCCTTCTGGCTCGGCCCAGGTCCGCCATGGTCACCGAGTCCAGCTTCCTGCCGACTTCCTCGCTGATGACGGCGCCGCCGGTCAGGATAGCGATGTCTTCCAGCATCGCCTTGCGGCGGTCGCCGAAACCGGGCGCTTTCACTGCCAGGCAGTTCATTGTGCCGCGGAGCTTGTTTACGACGAGGGTAGCCAGGGCCTCACCATCGACATCTTCAGCAATGATGAGGATATTCTTGGAAACTTGAAGCAGCTTCTCCAGTGCGGGCAGCAGGTCGGAGATAGCCGAGATCTTCTTGTCGGTAATCAGGATGTATGGATCGTCGATGACTGCTTCCATGCGGTCGGGATTGGAGATGAAGTAGGCGCTGACGAAGCCCCTGTCGAAGTTCATGCCTTCGACGAACTCCGTCTCGTACCTTATGCCCTTGGACTCTTCGACGGTGATTACGCCATCCTTGCCGACCTTCTCCATTACCTCGGCGATAAGGTCGCCGATCTCCCTGTCGGCTGCCGAGATCGATGCCACCTGCGCGATTTGCTCCTTGCCCGTGACGGGGGTGGACAGCTTCTTCAACTCGGCCAGGACGACATCGGTGCCCTTCTGCAAGCCCCTCTTTATGGACATCGGGTTGGCGCCTGCGGCCACGTTCTTGAGGCCCTCCGTGACCAGGATCTGGGCCAGCACAGTCGCGGTGGTGGTGCCGTCACCGGCGACATCGTTGGTCTTGGTGGCGACCTCCTTGACCAACTGAGCTCCCATATTCTCGAAGGGGTCCTTGAGCTCGATTTCTTTGGCGATGGTGACGCCATCGTTGGTTATGACCGGGGCGCCCCACTTCTTGTCCAGAACGACGTTGCGGCCCTTGGGCCCCAGCGTGATCTTGACTGCATCGGCCAGCTTGTCGATTCCCCTCTTAAGGGAACGCCTGGCATCTTCACCGTAGCTTATCTGTTTTGGCATCGTTCCTCCTCTAACTCACTTTTGCCAGGATGTCGCTCTCACGAAGTATGAGATACTCCTGCCCCTCACGTTTCCACTCGGTCCCCGCGAACCTGGCGTATATGACCTTGTCTCCGACTTTCACATCCAGAGGCAAGCGTTTGCCATCTTCGGCTAGGCGGCCCGAACCGACTGCGACCACCTCTCCCTCTTGCGGCTTCTCCTTCGCCGTGTCAGGGAGCACGATTCCACCCTTCGTTACCTCCTCCTTCACGATCGGTTTCACGAGGATCCGGTCCGCCAATGGCGTCAATGTCACAGCCATCAATCCCTCCTTATCTCTTGATAACGTCACTCTCTAACAAATATTAGCACTCTCGGTGGGAGAGTGCTAGCGCCAGCCTGAATTTATACCATCCTGTTTCCAGGTTGTCAAGGGCTGTCTGCGGCAAACGCTTCACGGGACAAAGGCCCACGGCAACCCGTGATGTCTGCGTACCATGGGACCCCGCCGAGGGGCTTGCGAAGGGCGCTGGAAAGCGGTACGTTTTCGTATGTCTGGTGGATGGTCGTCTGGGCCTGGGGGTCCCGCAGGCCTCAATGCAGTCGGCTCACGGCCACCGCTACCCCGACAACCAGCGCAATGATCCCGTACAGATCGAAGAGATTCATGAAAACCCAGGGCTGCAGAGGTAGAGAAATCCACTCAGATGCCCAACTCTGGGCCACGTAGCTCACTGCCATTGATATCCCTGCGATTATCTGCAGACCCAGCCCGCGCTTGAGATTGACCGACCGGCTGATCGCCTCGCCGATGAGGAAGCCAATGCCGGCGGCGATGATGAAGAGAAAGAAACCAGCGAGAGGAACAAGCGCCCAGACGATGCCGCTGACGAACCCCGTGGCGAGGCCTGCTCCCAACGCACGCACATAGAACCTGGCCGGGACCTGATAGGTGACGGGACGTTGCACCCTGGCGCACTCAGGGCAGCGGGCGCCCACGGGAGTTTGCACCAGGCACTTCGGGCAGATGGGTTTGCCGCACTTGCCACAGCGGAGGTTGGTCTCTATGTTGGGATGGGCGGCGCATTTCATGGCGCTTCCATGCCCCCGGCGTCAGTCATCACCATTGTCAGCTCGCCGGAGGCTACCACCTTGCCGTCGACCGAGGCCGAGACTGAGAAGGTGTTGAAAATGCGGCGGGTCTGAAGGAATGTGACCTCCAGCCTGAGGGTTTCGCCCGGGAAAACCGGCTTGCGGAATTGGAACTTGTCTATGCCGCCGAAGAGGCCTTTCTTGCCTTTGTTCGCGGGGACACTCCACAGCGTAAGCGCCACCAGTTGGGCCAGCGCTTCCACCATGACGACACCTGGCAGCAGCGGGAACCCGGGCAAGTGTCCCTGGAAGAACCACTCATTGATGGTGACGTTCTTGATGGCCACTGCCCTGATACCGGGCTCCAGTTCCTCCACTTTGTCCAGGAACAGGAAGGGGAACCGGTGTGGTATGATATTCTGTACTTCGTTGACGTTAAGCATCGGATGTCAGCCTCCCTCGTTTTCTGGCCATGGCAATGAGTGCTTCAGCCGCCGCCAGCGGCACGTGAGAGCCGCCGGGTGGGGTTTCCTCGGCGCTGTCCATTGCATGATAGTCACTGCCGCCGCATGCCAGCAACCCGTGCTTCCGGGCTACGGCAGCCAGGTGTGAGACGGTGTCCGGCGTGTAGTCCGAGTAGTAGACTTCCATGCCGACCAGCCCTGCTTTCTGCAGTTCATCGAGGAGGCTATCGAGCCCATCGGTGAGGCTGCCCGGATGCGCCAGCACAGGGAGGCCTCTCACACTGGAGATAAGCTGGACTACTTCCGTGGGAGTCAGCTTCTCGCGTTCCACATATGCGGGGCCATTGCGGCCTAAGTACCTGTCAAAGGCCTCCTTCAGGGAGGAAACATGCCCCTTCTCCAGCATCGCCTGTGCCACATGAGGCCGCCCCACTGAAGCGTCTCCCGCAAGTTCGGCCACGCGGGACCACTCGATGTGAACTCCGAGCCCGTCCAGTTTCTGGACCATCCGCTGCGCCCGGACCACGCGCGAGTTCCTCAGGCTTTCCAACATGAGGTTGAATTCACGGTCCTGGTACTCTATGAAGTAGCCCAGGATGTGAATCTCGCTGCGCGGAACATCTGTACTCATCTCCACGCCCGGGACAACAGTCAACGACGGAAACTCACGAGCCGCATTCAGGGCCTCCGTTATTCCTTCCACGGAGTCATGGTCGGTGATGGCGATGACCTTCAAGCCCAACCTGGCGGCCAGACGCACCATTTCACCGGGGCGCAAACGTCCGTCGGAGGCCGTGGTGTGCAGGTGGAGGTCTACCCTGCCGTCCACTCAGTCCACGTCCAGATCGATGCGGGTGATACTGGCCGACCTGCCGCTGGCCTGGTCTGCTTCTATCAGCACCGAGTTGAAGAACAGACTGCCTTTGCCCACGGAAAGGCGATGGGGGATCATGGTCAGGAAACGCTGTATCACGGCGTCGGCGTCGTCCCCGATGACCCCTTCCTTTGGGACGACCATGCCGATATCGGTAACATATGCCGTGCCCTTGCGCAGTATTCGAGCGTCTATGGTGCCCACATGGGTGTGGGTTCCGGCCACCGCAGATACCCTGCCGTCCAGATATCTGCCCAGCGCCATCTTCTCAGAGGTCGCCTCCGCATGGAAGTCGACCAGTACCACCGAAGGTCTGTTTTCAAGTTCAGCCAGCAGGCGGTCCATGGCGCGGAACGGGCAATCGTAGGGGGACATGAAGGTGCGCCCGATCAAGTTCACTATCAGGCAGCCGTTTACCACCATGTATCCTCTGCCCGGGACTCCGGGGGGATAGTTCAAGGGGCGGATGATGGCGCGTTCTCCATCCAAGTGAGGGACTATTTCTCTTTGGTCCCAGATGTGATTGCCGGAAGTGATGACGTCGACTCCGCTGGAGAACAAAGCATCCGCAGTCTCCACTGTTAGACCGAGCCCGCCTGCGGCGTTTTCCCCGTTGGCGATGACCAAATCTATCTTGTGCTTCTGACGCAGTCCAGGCAAGCGGGACTGGACTGCCCGCCTGCCTGGACTGCCGATGATATCGCCTATCATTAGGATGTGAGGCAAGTAGCTCCTTTGGCCTTCCGACCCCCTGTCCTATTTGGCGTAGTCTACGGCGCGGGTCTCACGGACGACGGTGACCTTGATCTGTCCTGGATACTCCAGGCTGTCCTCGATCTTCTTGACTATGTCACGGGCCAACTGGAAGGCGGCCATGTCGTCCACCTCGTCCGGCTTCACCATGATACGAACCTCTCTGCCTGCCTGAATAGCGAACGACTTCTCTACTCCCTTGAAACTGTTGGCCACGCTTTCGAGCGCTTCCAGACGCTTAATGTAGTGCTCCAGGGACTCTCTTCTGGCGCCGGGTCGTGATCCGCTTATGGCGTCTGCAGTGGCGATAATGTAGCCCAGGACGCTATTCGTGCCGCTCTCACCGTGGTGCTCTCCAACGGCCTGCACGACCTCCGGTGACCTGCCCAGACGCTTGATGATGTCTGCGCCGATGGCCGCATGCGGGCCTTCGACCTCATGGCTGACCGCCTTGCCGATATCGTGCAGCAAGCCGGCCACCTTGGCTTTCTCCACGTCTGCACCGAGTTCACTGGCGATAACCCCCGCCAGATAGGACACCTCGAGGCTGTGCGCCAGCACGTTCTGGCCATAGCTGAAGCGGAACTTCAAGCGCCCGACCAGCTTGATCAGCTCCGGATGAAGAGCGGCGACGCCGGCTTTGTACGCAGCCTGCTCACCTTCTTCTTTGACGGTGGCATCCACCTCGTTCTTGGCCTTCTGAACCACCTCTTCGATGCGAGCCGGGTGTATGCGGCCGTCGGTGATCAGCTTGGTCAGAGCCACGCGAGCGACCTCGCGGCGCACTGGATCGAAGCTTGAGATCGTCACTGTCTCAGGCGTATCGTCTATGATGAGATCGACGCCGGTGGCATTCTCCAGTGCCCTGATGTTGCGGCCTTCCCTGCCGATGAGCCGGCCTTTCATCTCATCGCTGGGCAATGGTACTACCGACAACGTGCTCTCCGAGACTACATCGGTAGCGCAGCGCTGGATGGCCGTGGCGAGTATTTCACGAGATTTCTGCTCGGCGTCTGCCTTGAACTGGATTTCCAGTTCATGCAGGCGCCGGTTCATTTCATCTCTGACCTCAGTCTCCACAGTCTGAAGCAACTGGTTCCTGGCTTCCTCGGTGGACATCTTGGAGATGAGCTCAAGCTGCTGCACCTGCTTCTTCTTGAACTCCTCCACCTGGGCGCGTGCGTTCTCTGCTTCTCGCTCTTTCTGGACGATATTCCGCTCCCGTCGCTCCTGGTTCTCGGACTTATGGTCCAGGTTTTCTTCTTTCTGCGAGATGCGCTTCTCCTGTCGCTGCATCTCGGCGCGGCGATCGCGGTACTCCACCTCACGCTCTTGCTTCAAACGCAGTGACTCATCCTTCGCTTCGAGCAGTATCTCTTTCTGTTTCATTACCGCCTGGGCAACTATCTGCTCGGCATCCTTCTCCGCGGCCTGGATCCTCCGCGAGCGGAGCGTCTGTTGAATAAACAGGCCAACCGCTATGCCGAGAGCTACTCCCACGACGGCAGCTATAACTGGCCAAATCACAGCCATTTGCTACCTCTCTTCTTGCTTCTGCCGATTGTTACTTCGAGGGTAGAGTCCTTCGGATCCGTCACCTTCTCGGTCTCCCTCTCCTGGCCGAAAGAAGGGAAGGAAAAGGGAAGCCAGGGGACACCCCTGTAATCCGTGCCAGGGGGGCTTGGCCCTCTGGATTCCGTATTGAATTCTTCCAATGATCGTTGATGAACACGAAGATGACAAGTCAATTGGACTCTTGGTGTTCATGCCACAGGCGCTCCACGGTGCGCCCTGCGGTCTCGTAGCTGAATCCACGCCTGAGTAGAAACGAGCCCAACCTGCGACGGAAGTCCTGGTGGTCAGCGCCCGCCAACGAGCGGGCCTTCTTCTCGGCAGCTTGGTAAGCTGCCGAGTCGTCATCGACGTCGGAAAGAGCACTGGCGATGATCTGCCGTGACACTCCTTTGCGCTGCAACTCAGCGCCGATGAGCCGGCTGCTCCGGGGACTGAAAGACAGGCGGTTTTCTCTCCAGAAAGAGGCGAAGGCTGCATCGTCCACCAGCCCTTGCAGCGTCAACATGGAGACTACTCTATCGATCAGAGCGGCATCCAGCCCTTTGCGGCGCAACAAGCTCCTGATCTCGTTTTCAGTTCGGGGCCTGTAGCTGAGGTAACGAACAGCAGCGTCCAGAGACCTCTGCAGAAGGTCGGCGTCCTTGAGAGCCTCCACCCTTTCTTCCGAAAGAGTTTGCTCGGGCGCCAGCCTGATCTGCCTGGCAACGGACGTGCTTAGGCTGAAGGCGAACTCCCCATCGAGGAATACCTCCAGCCTGCCCTTCCTGGGCTTCATGCCGGTGATCGTTTTCATCGGTCCCAACCAAACTATGATCAGGGCCTAGCTGGCAGGTTCGGCCTCAGGGGAGGAAGCCTCTTGAGGGCTCAGAAGGGGAAGAGCGGTCTTGGAGGCTCGGATCTGGCGCTCTATGTCCTGGGCGATGTCACTGTGCTGGAAGAGGAACTCCTTGGCGGTCTCACGACCTTGTCCGAGGCGAGTCTCACCGAAGGAGAAGAAGGCGCCGCTTTTCTTGACCAACCCTAGCTGGACTCCCAGGTCCAGAAGGTCACCCTCTTTGCTGATGCCATGAGCGAACATGATGTCGAACTCGGCAGTCCTGAAAGGAGGGGCCACTTTGTTCTTGACCACTTTGGCCCTGATGCGGCTTCCAACAACCTCAGTGCCCTGCTTGATGGACTCTACCCTCCGCAGGTCAATCCTGACAGAGCTGTAGAACTTCAGGGCTCTTCCGCCGGGGGTAACCTCGGGGTTACCGAAGACGATGCCCACCTTCTCTCTCAGTTGGTTGATGAAGACCACCGCCGTCTTGGACTTGCTGATGGCTGCCGTTAGCTTCCTCAGCGCCTGGGACATAAGTCTCGCCTGAAGCCCCACATGTGCATCGCCCATGTCTCCCTCGAGCTCGGCACGCGGCACCAGGGCGGCCACGCTATCGACAACTACAATGTCGATAGCGCCGCTTCTCACCAGTGCCTCGGTGATCTCCAGCGCCTGCTCGCCGGTATCCGGCTGAGATATGAGCAACTCCTGTACATTCAGTCCGCAGCGGGCAGCATAAGCAGGGTCCAGCGCATGTTCCACGTCGATGTATGCCGCCATGCCGCCACGCTTCTGTGCCTCGGCGATGATATGTTGGGCCAGGGTGGACTTGCCGGATGCCTCCGGGCCGAAGATCTCGATGACGCGCCCGCGAGGAATCCCCCCGACGCCGATGGCCAGATCAAGGGAAATGGAACCGGTCGGAATGACTTCAATCGCTGTCGCAGCGGAAGCCTCACCCAACTTAAGTATCGATCCCTTTCCAAACTGTCGCTCGATCTGGCTGATAGCAGCCTCCAGGGCCTTTTCCTTCTCGCTCGCCATCTCTCCTCTGATGTATCACCTTCCTGCCAGAAATCCCAAAAGTAACATTATAATAGCATACCGAGTTTCACCGGGCAAGTACCCGCGGTCACCCCGAAATCAGCGATCGCCCCCCGTAGGGCATCCCGACATGGTCGGGACCGACCTGCCCGTCCGCCGCAGGCGGATTAGGAAACCCGGCCCACAAATTCGCTATTCTTGGGAGCCATCGCGTTGTTGTCTACAAGCGCAGTTTGTGTTAGACTCTTGCCAGATTCGCTAGAGGGAGTCAGGATGAAGCAACGAGTGTTTTCCGGCGCCCGTCCCACCGGCAAACAGCATCTGGGCAATTACCTGGGGGCAATCCAGAACTACGTCAAACTGCAGGACGAGCACGAGTGCATTTACTGCGTCGTGGATATCCATGCGCTGACCACACCCTGGAACCCCAATGACTTGAAGGACAATATCCGCGAGATGGTGCTGGACTGGCTGGCCGCGGGCATCGACCCCAAACGCAGCATCGTATTCACGCAGTCTCACGTGCCTGAGGTGACGCAACTCCATACCTTGTTCTCGATGATCACCCCTCTGGGTTGGCTGCTGCGCGTGCCTTCCTTCAAGGAAAAGGCGCGACAGTTCCCGGAGAATGTCAACTATGGCCTGGTGGGCTATCCCGTGCTGATGACTGCAGATATCGCCCTTTACAAGGCGACCGTAGTGCCGGTGGGGGAGGACCAGGTGGCCCATCTGGAGTTGGCCAGGGAGATCGTGCGCCGCTTCAATCAGCTGTTCGGCGCCACTTTCCCTGAGCCTCAACCGAGATTGACCGAATATCCAATGGTGGTTGGGCTCGATGGCTACCGCAAGATGAGCAAGACGTTAGGCAATCACATCGAGCTGGCCGCCACCCCTGAGGAGACGCGCCGGCGCATTCTCACCGCCTTCACCGACCCTGCACGCCGCCTTCGCTCCGATCCAGGCCATCCTGAGTCCTGCAACGTATTCCATTTGTATAGCTTCTTCGACGCCGTGGGGCAAGAGGCGATCGCACGTGACTGCAGGGCGGCCTCCATCGGCTGCGTCGGCTGCAAGGAGCTGCTGGCCCAGAAGGTAAATGAGGCTCTGGCCCCATTCAGGGAGAGGCGCGCCGAGATTGCCGCCAGGAAGGGCTACGTCGAAGATGTCCTTCGTGATGGGGCGCAACGGGCGGAGGCTATCGCGCGCTCCACGATGGAAGAGGTAATGGAGAAGGTGGGGTTGGCCTGGAACGAGGTAAAGCCTCCAAAGGTATCCTCAGGCGTGACCAAATGAGCTGACGCCGAACCGTATGCAGGCAAGTTCGCGGACGGCTGCAACAAACGCAATGGCCGGCGAGTGGGTTCAGACCCCTGGCTGGCCGTTGTCTATTTTGAGCCGAGCAGGAGTGTGACGTCTCCAGTGAAGTCTCTGAGCTTCACGTGCATGTCCAGGACGTCATCGCCGGAGACGGGGGGCAGGCTCTTGAACTTCACCACCTCCGGCCCGGTGAGCTCCGTAACCTGCTGCAGATCGCCCGCCTCTTTGACGACTGCGGCTATCAACCCGGTGGTCCGGCAGGTCTCGCAGAACACGCTCAAGAACCATACGTCTTCCTGGGAGCCGAGCAGTTTGACCTTCGACGGTTCGTAACGACGACCGCAGACGGAGCACTTGAGAGTGGATATGAGACGCCGGACGTACCTGTCACGCATTGTTGGGTGTCCTCTCTGCATCAAACTGGTACATTATTGCGAGGGCTATTTCTTCCCTTTGTCCAGGTCGTCAAGGTCGAGTTGTTCGATCAGGTCCGCCCACGGCGATTTCTCCAGGTCGTCGGGCTTCATCTTGGCTGGCGGCAGGGCCTTGCCGGTCTCCTTGTCCATGAGGATTGCAGCCTTGTCCAGGACTGATTCCTCGGCGTAGATCGGCGCCTTCGCTCTGATTGCCAGCGCCATGGCGTCGCTGGGCCGTGAGTCTATCTGGAGCGTCTTGCCGTCTATCTCCAGGACGATCTTGGCGTAGAAGGTATCATTGGAGAGGTCGTTGACCAAGATGGATTTCACCGTGGCTCCAAGGGCGGTGATGACTGAACGAAGCAGGTCGTGGGTCAGCGGCCGGGGCACAGAGACGTCCTGAAGCTTAATGGCGATGGCCTCAGCTTCTGCGGGGCCAATCCAGATAGGCAGATAGCGTTCGGCAGCCTTCTCCTTCAGGATCACTACACGCTGATAGTTCGTCAGACTCACGCGAATGCTATCGATAGTCATCTCAACCATGAATGCCGGACTCCTTCCGTCCCCACCGTGCCCCAAATTGTAGCTCACGCGGTCTTCAAGTGTCAAACCAGCACGATGCCTCTGTTGATTGGTGAGGAAAGGGAAGGGCAACAACATGCTGTGCGACGGCGTAGGTTCTACCATTGGACTGAGTCCCCCAATTTGAGCAAATGCATTATTGATGTCTCGCGAGTCCGCCGAACCGGGCTAAATAGGGGTCGGTTATTCCTCCAGATGTAAGCTTGCCCAAATCCCAGACCGCCCTCACAAAGGTTTTTTGGTTGCCGGTGTCGAGCGCGTGCCGTCCCTCGGCGATAAGCTCGCTGGCTCGTGCCTGGTCTATGAAGTCGTCTTCATCAACCATTTTGTTGAATTCAGCTATCC
>JAUSJJ010000237.1 GCA_030647705.1 Dehalococcoidia bacterium | reverse complement strand
GAAGGGCAAGAACGTTGTGAGCTACTGGGACGCGCTGCTGCACCCGGAGTCCGTCGGGCGAAACGTGTTGATCGTTTCTGGCCAGAACGGGTTCCAGCCGCCTCTGACCGTAGCCGATTTCCTGGCCGAGCGCGGCCACATAGTAGAGGTGATCTCCGAGCTTGGTTTCGTGGGGTTTGACGTCGAGCGCTTCATTCGGGGGATGCTTTACGACCGTCTGGCGAAGAGAGGGGTCGCGCTCACCGGATTCACCGCTCTACGCGCCATCGAAGGCTCGTCCGCCACGGTGGTTGACCTGTACACCAAGAAAGAGAGAAGGATCGAAGGCATAGATACCTTCGTGATAGCCGCCGGCGCTCGCGCCGAGGACACCCTGTACCGGGCGCTGGGTGGCCGGGCGGCGGGCATCCAGGCTGCAGGCGACTGCATAGCGCCCCGTGGCCTGTTCGCGGCTATCTACGAAGGGGCACTGGTTGGGGACGCTATTTAGGCAAGAGGGCAGAACGGATTCCTCACTTCGCAGAGGAGGCCCGCCGGCCTGGAGGCGGCCAGGCTGGCCGTGGCCAGGGGTCACAAAGTCTCGCTCTACGAGAAGGAGTCCGAGCTGGGTGGCCTGACGCTGATCGCGGCCAAGGCGCCGGGCCGTGACGGTTTCCTTGACGTTCAAAGGTATCAGGCCTACCAGATGAAGCTGCTGGGCGTGGACGTTCACCTGAACACGGAGGCTACGGCCGACACGTTTAGTTAGCGTTAGTTGACTGGGAGGCGGGCGCGGCCGCGTCTTTATTGGAGCACGTTCTGGGGACTACCTGCTCTCTGACCTGAGCGTGTAACCCCGGCATGGTATGATTGCCGAGGTCCGGGCTGGGTGGACGTGACCCAGCGGGCATGACGCGATGTTGGGTCTGGTTAGCAGGTCGCTTGCGATGCGATGATAAGAGCGAAAGTAGGTTTTGTCAAATCGTGCCATTGACCCTGGGGAAGGGGAATGCGAGGTTGCGTCGCGCCCTCGCACGGTCAAGTCGCTTTGCCCTTGGCGCCTTTCCGATGGGGTGGGACCCCGTCGTTAGGACAGGGAAGGGTCCCAGTTAAGAGCGGGGCCTGCTGCCGGGAAAGGATCCGTCACCCAGGTACCTGGTGTTACGGATTTAACATATCTGCAAGGGCTGCTTCCATGGGGCTTGAGGTGCCAGACAGCTTAGCCCATACTCTCTCCAGTTCGGAGTCTTCGACACCCTTGATTCTAACGCCTCTGTCAACCTCGAATAAGATGTCCATGTCACAAGGCGCCTGGTCAACGTGGGTAAGTTGATTGCACAATAGGGCGGAATGTTAGGTTGCCTGTCACATTCCACGTGTCCTACTCGTAGGGTTGTGCCAATTGGTGTTGTGACGGGAATACGTGCAACTCCGAAGAGCGAGGTCGGCGTCAGCATTATGGTTTGACATTTGTGAACCACACGTCATAATGAAGATACACGTTCAGCCGCGTGGATTGAATCCTGAAACTTCACCCCAAGAAATGGATGATGCATATGACTCGGAATCGCAATATCCTGGTGGTCAGTAAGACACCAGAACTGGCGGAGATCACCGGCAAAGCCATGGAGGGGTCTGTTGAGGTGGACTATGCTTCGAATGAGACAGAGGCGCTGGCAAAGATCAGAGCAACTCGTCCTGCCCTGGTTATTCTGGGTGACATGGAACCGCCCGGCGCGGTGGCGAGATTCTGCCGAGAATTGCGGGCCGGGTGGATTTCTCGCCATTCCTCGCTACTGTTGGTTGATCTCAATCCTAACCTGGATTCCCATCGCATATTGGGTGAGGAGTTTCCGGAAGAGGTCATTGCTGAACATGACTTCCTTGCCGGTTCTTCCGGCGCGGTGATTTCACAGGAGTCCCTGCTGCCCAGACTCAAGGAGAGAATCGTCAGCAAGCTGCAGGAGAAAGAAAACAGACTGAAGGCCTCTATTCTCGACCCGCACAGATTCTCTCTGATCTGGGAACAGATTCCAGGGCTCGGCGCTTTCGAAGTGCGCCAGGAAATGGTCCTGGAGAATGCCGGCAAAGCTGCCAAGGGTGAGAGAGTCAGCGCCATAAGCGTTACCGATAATCCAGGTGGAAACCCGGCTATCGCCACCGAAATCCTCTGCTGCGAGATCAGCAAACTGGGAGTGGAACCGTTGGTGCATTTGGCTTTCAGGGACAAAGGTCGCAATCAGTGTGAAAGCCTGTTATACCAGTTGGCTGCAATGGAAATCCATAACCTGCTAGTGTTGACCGGAGACTATCCGGGCAATACGGGGTTTGAAGGCACATCAAGGCCCGTGTTCGACCTTGATTCGGTAACCGGTCTCAGGCTCATTTCCGAGATGAATCGCGGAATGGAGCATGAGATAATGCGAAAGAAGACCAAGCTGGCCCCGACCGATTTTTTCGCCGGCGTAGCCTTCTCGCCTTTCAAACAAGAGGAAGCTGAGGTCATGGGGCAGTACTACAAGCTGGAGAAGAAGATCGAAGCCGGGGCGGATTTCATCATTACTCAGGTGGGCTATGATGTCCGCAAGCTACATGAACTACAGTTATGGTTGAAGGCGAAGAAGCATGAGATTCCGGTCTTGACCAGTATCTACGTTCTCCCCTATTCCACAGCTCAAGCAATGAATGCCAACCACGTCCCCGGCTGTGTGGTGACGGATCAGCTTCTGCCGCAACTGGCGAGAGAATCCACCGGTCCCGACAAGGGACGTATTGCTCGACTGGACCGGGCGGCGAAGATGTATGCCATTGCCCTGGGGCTGGGTTTTTCCGGGGTCTACATCAGCGGGCAAGGGCTGCAGTATGAAGGCCTGGAGTACATCGTCGACAAAGGGCAGGAGTTACTAGGCAGATGGCCGGATTTGATTCACGAGTTCAACTATCCCCGGGAAAACGGCTTCTATTTCTTCCAAGCCGATGAAAAGAACGGATTGAATCTGGAAGCGCCAGCCGCCAGGAAGCAGAAGGCTGTCCATTCTCCGGTCTACTACCTCTCACGGGTAATCCATGCTTTGGTATTCGAGCGAGCCAGCCCTCTTTTTAAGATGCTGCGGCCGTTATTCCGGTCTATGGACTCTCGGAGAACCCCGAGGAAAGTGTTTGGTTCGTTTGAGTACTGGTCAAAGGCGGTCCTTTATGGCTGCGTCAATTGCGGGGATTGCGCATTGTACGATGTGGCCTATCTCTGCCCTGTATCGCAGTGTCCCAAGAATCAGAGGAACGGCCCCTGTGGAGGAAGCAATAACGGTTGGTGCGAGATCTATCCGAACGAGAAGAAGTGTATCTGGGTCAGGGCTTACCTGCGTCTGAAGGCTCAGAACAGAGAGGACACCATCACTGAGCAGATCGTTCCACCCTGCAATTGGGAACTGTGGCAGACTCCTTCCTGGCTGAACTACTTCATGGGCAGAGACCATGTCTCCAGAAGGTTTGGCATCGAGTCCAGTGCCAAAGTAATCGAGCGGAGTTGAGCTTCTGTAGTTTCAGGGAGCGGACTACCTCATTTCAGGTTGTTGGCCCGCTGGATGGGGACACGTCGATATGAAACCACTTCATCTGAATTCACCGAAACTTACCGCCGTGAGCCAGACAGTTGCATGCGTGGGACTCCAGTACCAATACTATGGTGCAATGGTGTGCCTGCAAAAGTGACTTCCCCGATCCCAACGCAGCACAACTGAAATCGGGCAACAGTCGTCTCTTCTGACCCGGCAAAGCCGGTAGTGTTTGAACTAAGGCATATCTCGATTGGAGGGCTAGAGCCGCCAAGTGCTATAATATCACAACCGTTATGCTCGGCGCTCTGACCACATGCGGCGTTGGAAGTTATTGACCAAGAACAGAGATGAAGAACAATTGAGAAGTGAAGAACAAGACAGGTTCACAGGTGACATTGACCCAGGAAGAACAGCGTCGTCTCGTTCAGGGAAAGGAAGATTTCCCTTCCCTGGTGGGGGTTGGGGGTGTCCCCGGGCCAATGCCCTTCCCCCTCTCTTCTGGGCAGGAGAGAGAGCCTGCCCCGTATCCCGTACCAAGTCCCGATTTCTTCGGGATGGCGACAGAGTCGCTCATACGGGACAAGCTTTGATACGGGGGTGAGGTATCATCTAGTATCAGAATCAATAGGAGGTGAATCATGGACTTGCAGCAACAGGTAGCAGCCCTGGAGAAACGCGTGCGCGACCTCGAGGCAAGGGAGGCCATCAGGGACTTGACCGCCCGATACGCGTGGACGATCGACGCCGAGGACTGGGCAGGGTTCGGCGCCATCTATGCCGAAGACGCTGTCATTGACCACAGCAAATGGCGCTCTACCTCCTACAAAGGCAGGGAGGCCATCGTCAACTTCGGCAAGGCGCATCGGGACAGGATGTTGAACACGAACCGGATGGTACTGAACGAGCGCATCTCGGTGAACGGGGACAAGGCCAACGCAGAGGCGTACTTCCTGTACATGTACAACAGGGATGGCGATTCCTGGATCGGCTGGGGAGTCTACAAATGGGAGTTCCGGAACATCAAAGGCGCGTGGCTGATCTCCAGGATGACGCTGCTGCCCAACACCATCACGACTTTGGCCAAGGGCTGGGGCATGGAGACCGACCGGCTGCCGGTAGCACCTCCGCTAGGAACGGCGAAGTAGCGCCGAGGCCTCTTGTTGAGTAGTGGTTAGGGAAGGGAGCCCAGGCAGGCATTTGCCTGCCTGGGCTCCCGATCGGACGACGTCTGGCTACCCGCTCAGTCTTTTCTGGCTAGAATCGCCAGGAACAGGGGGAACTCGGCCCGCGCCCGATTCTCCATCTTCGCCGCGACGCCTATGCTGCGCTTCTCTGAGAGCCATTCCTCCATCTTTTCGATAACGAAGCCGTTATCGGAGAGAATCCGGGAGTATTCGGAAAGCGGCAGATGGTATGACCATGTGACCTGCGACTTCTCGCCCTTTCCCGGGTGCGTGACTATGGGGACTTCCATGGGACTCATGTACGCGTCAATCCTGCGGAACTGCAGCTTGTTCGGCTGGTCGATCTCCCACCTGCTTTGTCGGGGGACCCTGAAGCAGGGATGATTGGCCACTATCAGCAGTTTGCCTTTGGGCCTGAGGTGCTTCCGGCAGTTCCTCACGGCGCCTTCAGGGTCTTTGATGTTCTGCAGCGAGAACACGATTGACGCGTGGGTGAAGTCGGTCTTTTCTATTAGCATCGGCCTGGATGCGTCTCCGACCAGGTAGATGTGTTTTTTGTTTGGGTCAAGGCTCTTGGCCTGTGCGATGAGGGCGGGGGCGGAGTCCACGCCCACGTAGTAGACATCCTCAGGAATGTACCTGCCCAGCACGCCTTGCCCGCAGGCCAGGTCCAGCAGGGATGAGCCCTTACCCAGGGCCAGCAGCTTCAGGCCCTTGGGCATGACGACCTGCCGGTGGTACAGGTGGCCCCGTTCTCCCACGGCCCCGCTGTACCACTGGCTTACGTGCTGCCAGGAACTATCGCTCTGAATCACTATCGGGGGACTGCTTGGCTCGCGCGGCCTGTCGTTCGATCTTGCCATAGCCCGATTATAGCATACCGCCCGGTACACCGGAGCCGGGATGAATCCATCAGGCCGTCATTAGAGACTCCACTGGTATTGACGGACGGGTCTCTGAGTGGTATATTGTGCGATGACTTTGCGCGAAGTGTGCGAAGTTGTTTGTTCTCGCAGCTACGGGTGAATGGCGCTCAACGGTCCCTGAAATACGGATTGCCGCAGCGTCGCCGCATTTGCGGCGACGCTTTCATTTGGCCTCGGGCCCGGACCAGGCATGGAGTACGCTGCGAGTTGTTGGTGGAAATCACGGCCTGCCGCGTCGGTCAATGGCGGCAGGGTAAGGACGTCTAAAGAGAACTTGGCTGGGTTCCTGTTTTACTCAGGTCTATCGGTATTCCTAATAGCGTTCCTGGTCAGTCTACCGTTCATAGGCAAACTGCAAAAGGTCACCAGAAGGCTATCGCTGTGCCTTACGGCGACAGGCAGCGCGGTGTTCCTCATCCTCTCGGTAAGCGTCTTCATCAGCAACCAGCCATTCGCTGCTTCTCATTACCAGATCGCGCCTTCCCTGGAGATATCCTTTGCGATCGACAGGCTTGCCGCGTTTTTCATCGGCGTAGTGTCGATCGTGGCGTTCTGCGCTTCCCTTTATTCAATTCAATACGTGGAACACATCCGGTCCGACATCAGGAAGAACCTGCTGGCTTCCGCTACCAGTGCATTCATCGCGACGATGGTAATGGTGGTAGCATCGGATAACACGTTTTCCTTCCTGTTCTTCTGGGAAGCGATGTCGGTCTCCTCTTTCTTCCTGGTCATGTCCGAGTACGAAAAGAAGGACACCAGGAAGGCCGGGCTGTTCTACCTGGTCATGACCCAGATGAGCACGGTCTTCCTCTTTTTCGGGTTCTTCATAGTCTACGGTGTGACGGGTTCCTTTGAGATCAGACACATAGTCGGCATTTCGCCCCTGTTGAACAGCGCAGTCTTTCTCTCTCTGTTCGTGGGCTTTGGGATCAAAGCTGGCGTCATGCCGTTCCACAAGTGGCTGCCTTATGCCCATTCGGCCAGCCCGTCGAACATCTCTGCGCTGATGTCCGGGGTAATGATAAAGGTCGCCATCTATGGAATAGTCCGGTTCGCTTTGTTTGTGCTCAACCCTGAGCCGTGGTGGGGGGTCCTTGTTCTGTCCTTCGGCACGGTTTCAGCCCTGCTCGGCGTGATCTACGCCCTGAAGGAACATGACATCAAGAAGCTCCTGGCATATCACAGCATCGAGAATATCGGGATCATCCTCATCGGCATCGGGCTGTATCTTGTCTTTCAGAGCTATGGGCAACAGGACCTGGCGTTCCTGGCACTGGCTGGGGGGCTGTTTCATACGCTAAACCATGCTCTTTTCAAGAGCCTGCTCTTCCTCGCAGGCGGGTCGGTTGTGTCGGTAACCGGGACCAGGAACATCGAGGAGATGGGCGGCCTGTTCAAGACCATGCCCTACACCGGCATGCTCTTCCTGATCGGCTCGATCTCCATATCTGCGCTACCCCCATTCAACGGGTTTGTCAGCGAACTGATGATTTTCCAGGCGTTCTTCCAGTCCTTCGCCATAAGCGACCTCTTTGTGAAGATAGTGCTGTTCGTGGGACTCTCTTTGTTTGCCTTGACCAGCGCGCTGGCTGCGGCTTGTTTTGTGAAGGCCTTCGGCATCATCTTCCTGGGCGTGCCGAGATCGAAAGAAGCCAGGGAGGCCAGGGAGGTCCCGTGGCTCATGATCGTCGGGCCGGCCATACTGGCGGCTCTTTGCGCGCTGTTGGGCGTCTTCTCCTATCAGATTGCATCGTTCCTCGGCTTCCCCATACCGACGCCGGATATGATGGCGATAAGCCTGCTCCTCCTTCTCTTCCTGGGGCTGGTGCTGCTGTTCATGCGTTTCTTCGCCAACAGGCAGACCCGCGTTGCCGAGACATGGGGTTGCGGCCTCACCTCTCAGGACAGCCGTATGGAATACACTGCCAGCGGTTTTTCTGAGCCGATCCTGACCATTTTCCGTCCCATTTACCGGACTGACAAGCATGCCGACAGGACGTTCATGGATACCCAGAAGGTCATCTTCAAGAACGGCCATGCAGAAATCCATACCTTCAAGCTATTCGAGGAAAGAATATACCTGCCGATCGCCAACGCCGTTCG
>JAUSJJ010000219.1 GCA_030647705.1 Dehalococcoidia bacterium | reverse complement strand
CAGTTAGAACGCCGGTACCCGCGTTAATGGCGCCGACCGCGGCGTTGCTCACGCTCCAGGCGATCGGGTCGCCGGCCCTGGGGTTATTGAATACATCAAAGGTGGCTGCCGTATAGGTCTGGTTGCCGCCGATCACGACCGACGGGTTAGCCGGGCTGACCGTAATGTGGTGCAGCGCTCCGGCGATCACGGTGACCGAGGCAGTGCCGGTGAATGCGCCGGAGGTGGCCACAATGACGTTATTGTAGACGCCCGCGACTGTGCCGGCGGTGAAGGCGCCCGTGCCGGCAACGATGGCGCCGGCGGTGGCGTTGGTCACGCTCCAGACGATGGGATCGCCGCTCCTGGGGTTGTTCAACACGTCAAAGGTGGCCGCCGTATAAGTCTGAGTTCCGCCAACCGCCAGCGACGGGTTGGCCGGACTGACCGTGATGTGGTGCAGCGCTCCAGGGGTCACGGTGACCGCTGCGTTTGTCAGGGTTCCGGTTACCGCGGTGATGCCGCGGGCGGCAGTAGTATCCCTGGGGAAAACTGAGCTGAAAGTGATGTTGGCGGGTGCAACAGGGGCCTTGGCCAGGAAGGTGATGGTGGCCATGTTGAAGCTCGTGGTGGGGAAAGGAGCACTGAGGTCTCCGGCGCTGTAGTCAGCCTGGCCGGCGACGTTGTCAAAAGTGTTACCCATCTCGTTGGGAAACAGGCTCTCCACTCCCGCAGTGATCGATACCACCTGGAGCACTGCGGGGTCGAAATCGACGAAGGCATCCACTGCATCCACGCTCAAGCCACCGGTGGGCTGAACGTTCACGTTGACCGTGAAGGTCTGCCCCACATTCACAGTGGCCGCGGAGGGTACCAGCGACAGGTTCACCGGAGGCACCGCCGGCACCACCACGGCAACGGATGTGTTGGTCAGACTGCCCAGCACCGACGTTCCATCGATGAGAGCAGCATTGGTATTCCTGCCGAAAACTGAGCTGAAAGTGATGTTTGTGTTCGCAGAAGCTGCGATAGTGTTAAAAGTGATAGTGGCCATGTTGAAGCTCGTGGTGGGGTAAGGAGCACTGAGGTCTCCGGCGCTGTAGTCTGCGTCGCCGGCGACGTTGTCAAAAGTGTTACCCAGCTCGGTGGGAAACAGGCTCCCCCCTCCCGCAGTGATCGATACCACCTGGAGCACAGCCGGGTTGAAGTCAACGAAAGCGTCCACGCCGGCAACGGCCTGGCCGAGCTGCGGCTGTACGGCCACATTAACCGTAAAAGTATCACCCAGGTTGACCGTGGCAGATGAGCGGACCAGGGACAGGTTCACCTGCGCCACAGGCGGCAGTGTAGGCGGCTCTGTAATTGTATTTTGGTCAAGATCGACCCTAGTCTGTGCCAAAGCTCTGCCGTTCATCGACGCGCCAGTCCTCAGCGTGATCGCAGTTTGACACAATATGATTCCCTCGAAATGAGCGGTAGTCCCAATGTCCACAAAACCGGCGACCTGCCAGAAGATGTTCTTGGCCTGTGCGCCAGGGCTCAATAAAACGTCCGTAGCAGAGCTCATAGTGAGATTCCCCGGTATTTGGAAGATCCAGACATCATTCGGGCCACCCGAGATAGTGACGTCCGTTGATATTGTCACCCCTGTAGTCCATGTGTAGAGGCCGGGAGTGAGGGTTTGTCCGCCGATCTCTCCGATGCCCAGGTCAAGGAAATCAGGTGGTGCTGGTCGTGTGGCGGCGTCGGTGTACGCATCTTGCATGTTTGTAACAGCCGTAATTAGGTTCGAGTTAGTAGGTACCGTCATGTCGCCTGCGTACAAACTTCCGGTTACTTGGGTCGATGTCGCAGACAGAGTCCCCACCATCGTCAATGAAAACCCAGTTAGGGCATCCGTGGCAGCTGGACTCAATCCAACATCCCCGGTAATCACGGAAGCTGGAACCGTCGAGACTCCTGTTTTTGCCAGAATCACGTAGTTGCCGGCCGTCCCAAGGTTGACTGGCGCTTCAGGGGCGCCTGCCACTGCCGGCGCCATCGCCGAAATTACCCCCGTAACGACGAGGGACAAGGCCATCAGAAGCATCAATATTTTGTGGCTGCGGTTGGTTCGGTTCATCGGTACTCCTTGTTCTGTGTACACCATTGCAGGCGTCAGCCCAGACAGTTTCCTATGGTACGTTTTGCGGCGAAGTCTTCAGGTAGTTGGCGGCCAGCAGCGAGAAGTCCAGGGTATTCACCTGGCCGTTCATATCGTAGTCCGCGTTTGAGTTGTAGGCAGCCTGCCCGAACGACTTCAGATACGATCCAGCCAACAGGCTGAAGTCCATGATGTTGATCTGCCCGTCATTGTTGGAATCGCCTTCGCGGAGCGTCCCCAGGCTCACCAGGTTCGGCGGATTGATGACCACACTCCTCTTGACGTTGATTAAGGCATGCCCCACCTTGGCGGTGATGTCGTAGGTGCCAGCGGCCACTCCGATGTTGGGCAGCATGAAACTGACGTTATTGCTACCCGTGTCTATCGTGGTGAGATTCGCGGTAACCAGCGCGCCAGCCCCGCTGCGCAGGTTGGCATCGCTTGTTCCCTGCGGGAAGACTCTGACAGTGATTGGCACCGTCCTGCCCGAAGCAGGGCGGCTGCTCCCCTGCAGCGTCGTCTGGCCGTCGAAGTCCACGCTGTAGGCGAAGCCGGATTTCGGGGCCATGGTGGCGTCAACGCCGGAATAATACAGCCGCAGCAGGTTATCGGTCTGCTTCACTACTGCCGGGCTGCCCACACCCATGGCAGTCCAGGTGCCCGTAGCCCCGCTGAGCAACGGGTTCGACGCAGACGGATTCCATGTCGTGCCGTTCGAAGACGTCGCGCCGTTTAACGTGGTGCGAAGGCTGGCGCCCGTCCCGGATGTACCGGTGTACCACATGTAATAAGTCAAGCCGCCCCTGACCACGGTCGCCGGCCCTACTCCCCTGGTTTCCCAGGAGTTCGCCGGGTTGGCGGAGAGCACCGGGTTCCCGACATAGGGAGCCCAGGTGGTGGCATCAGTGGACGTTGCATAGCCGATCTTCAGCGTCCCAATCGATTCACCGGCCCCGGCCGCGCTGCGTCCGGTAAACCACATCTTTAAGGCGCCGCTGTCCAATATCACCGAGGGCGACATGACACCCGACTCGGTGAAGGTGCCGGCGGCCCCCTGGATCATGATCGGGTTGCTCGCGAAAGGAGCCCAGGCAGTGCCATCCACCGAGCTGGCGTAGCCGATTCTGGGTACAAGGACTCCACCCACGTTTGCATAGCCTGTGTACCACATCCGGTAGGTGGACCCATCCTTGATCACGGAGGGAGAGCCAACGCCCAGATCGTTCCAGCTACCTGACGCCCCTGGCCCCAGAGTCGTCAGCGGGTTGTTGGCGAAGGGCGTCCAGGTCTTCCCATCAGTGGAGGTGGCATAGCCGATCTGGCTTGTGCCATCAGGTCTGAACCCCGTGACCCACATCTTGTAGGTGCTGCCATCCAGTATCACCGATGCGGCGCCCGTTGCGGATTCGTTCCAGCTTCCTGCAGCGCCAAGGCCCAGCACCGGGTTCAGCGAGAAGTCCCGCCATCCCGCGCTGTATCCCGGCAGCTCCGCGCCAACTGAAACGGGGAGCATGAGGAGCACCACCAGTGAAACGATGATACCGATTGCCAGTGCTTTGGCCTTGTTTCTGGACATCATAATGACACCTCTCTGGAGCAAGCTACCCTCATGCGCTCTGGCCTGCATGAGCCTCCGACCGCGAAAAACCTTCCGCGAACGGAGCATAAATCTTTGATTGGATGCTAACATAGTTGGAACCTGATTGTCAAGCCGGTTCCGAGCCTAATACTCTCCCCCGAGGAACGAGTTATGGGGGCCCGGCTCGGAGCCGGGCCCCCATAACACTTGTTCACCTGCTTTGAATGCTCTACGGCGCCGTCTGAGGCGAAGTCTTCAGGTAGTTCGCCGCCAGCAGTGAGAAGTCCAGCGCGGCCACCTGTCCGGTGCCGTCGAAGTCCGCCCTGGCGTCATAACCTGCCGTCCCGAAGGACTTCAGGTAGCTGCTGGCCAGTATGCTGAAGTCGACCGCCGCA
>JAUSJJ010000220.1 GCA_030647705.1 Dehalococcoidia bacterium | reverse complement strand
TGGAGCATCGCCTTCTCTTGCCTCAACAGTGAAGCCATGTCCCTTAGCTGTTGTTTCTCCTCAACCAGAAGGGCTATCTCATTCTCCCCTGCTTGCCGCCCCGTCTTCGCTCCAGCGCCGGTCCGAAGCTCCCGGGCGGGTTCAGACAGCGTGACCGCAAATTTAGCTGCCTTCAGCGCTTCCGGGGCGCCTGGAGTGCGTCTTGTTGCGGGGCAGGCCCTCTTAGACACCATGCTGGATTGCCTATCTCACCGGTGTCCGTTTTTTACCGATCGTCCACACGTGGCGGAAAGGCGCTTGGGATCCTTTGCCAATCATGTCGCGCCGGCGTTGCCACAGGCTTCTACTTAGTGGTTTTTGTTATTAACCCTAACATTAGCCCGACGCGGGGCAAAAGTCAAGTTCTTGTGTGTGTATCTGGGATGTGGTAAACTCTCAAGAGGCCGTTTTTGAACGTTCCCGCACCTCCCCGAAGCCAACTCGAAATGAAAGCACGGTTCGTCGTATGATAGTTGACCTCCATGTCCATACCTCCTGGGGAGGCTATGACAGCGCGCTGTCCCCCAGGGAGGCAATCGAGGAGGCGAAGAAGATCAATCTGGACGGGATCTGCCTGACCGAGCACAACACCTCTTGGGACAGGCTCAAGCTGGACGAACTGGGGAATGGCAGCGGCCTCGCGTTGCTGCGCGGGATAGAGGTGGACACGGAGCTCGGCCACATTCTGGCCTATGGGTTCGACCGCTACGTCGCCGGCATCTACCGCTCCGCGGACCTGCGCCAGGAGGCAGACAAAGTGGGAGGTTTCCTGGTGGCGGCGCACCCCTTCCGCCGGCTTTTCGGCTCACCCGGCTATGCGTGGGGAGGCTTCGGCGAAGGGAAGTTCACCCTGGAAGAAGCCATCAAGCAGCCCATCTTCCAGGTCACCGACGAAATCGAAGTGCTGAACGGCGGCTGCACTACCCGCGAGAACATGTGCTCCTTTCAGGTGGCGCGTGCGCTGGGGAAAAAGGGGGTGGGAGGCAGCGACGCTCACTCCAACCGCGGCCTGGGCAAGTTTACTACCGTGCTGGAGAGCCGCGTAACCAGCGACCACGAGCTCGTCGAGGAACTGCGGGCCGGGCGGTTCTACCCCGCCTCCCGGCAACCGAACGGCGACCTCCTGCCCTACGCCGGCCTCGACCAGGAACAGGCCGGCAATCTGTGAGATGAATGGACCAAATCTGCGTTTCCCTCGACCTCGAGACCACGGGGCTCAGCGCTGAAAACGACGACATAATCGAAATCGCTGCTGTCAGGTTTCAAGGGGATCACGTCCTGGACAGCTTCCACACAGTGGTGAACCCCTTGAGGCCGCTGCCCTACTTCATTCAGCTACTGGTCGGCATTACCCAGGCGGAGGTCGATGCGGCGCCCCGCCTGGAGTCTGTCTTGCCCGGTCTCGTTTCATTTGTCGGCTCCTGCCCCATCGTGGGGCATAACATCGGTTTCGACCTCGGCTTCCTTGCCAGCAAAGGCGTCACCCTGGACAACCAGACCTACGATACACTGGAGTTGGCCCGGCTGCTGATGCCCGCTCTGGCAAACCACAAGCTGACATCCGTGGCAAGCGCCCTTGCCGTCGACCGCGGCGTCCAACACCGCGCTCTGTCCGATGCCGAGGCTACCCGTGGTGTGTTCCTTCGCCTTTGTGAGGCAGCCTCAGCTCTGCCGCCGACCCTGTCCAGGGAGATTCAGACGCTGACGGGCAGCGGCTCGGCGCTTTGCCGGTTCCTCAGCGACATCGAGAAAGAGCAGGCTAGAAGGGCCTTCACCGGCCGGGCGGAGCGGGTGGCGGCTGCAGAGGAAAGACCGCCTGATGAACCCCTGACCCCCCGCGCCGTCAAGAAACTGCTGGACATCGAGGCGCTGAGCCAGGTGTTTTCAGAGGGTGGGCCGCTGGCGGGGTGCTTCCCCGGCTACGAGCGCCGTTCGGAGCAGGTGAGGATGATGCAGGCGGTGGCCGAGGCGTTGAACCAGGGCCATCACCTCCTGGTAGAGGCGGGCACCGGCACGGGGAAGTCCATGGCCTATCTCTTGCCGGCACTCGCGTACGCACTCCAGAACAACGCCCCGGTTGTGGTTTCTACGAACACTATCAATCTGCAGGAGCAACTGATCGGAAAGGATATCCCCACTTTGCTCCGCGCTCTGGAACAGGCAAGCAGCTTGCCCCCGGGCAGGCCGAAAGCGGTGACGCTGAAAGGGAGAACTAACTACCTGTGTCGCAGGCGTTGGAACCTGGTCCGACAGGGCGGCAGGTTGTCCCCTGACGAGGGCAGGACGCTGGCCAGGCTTCTTGTCTGGCTCAGCGCCTCCGCCACCGGAGACCGCTCGGAGGTTAATCTGCCGGGGGCGGACACAGCCCTCTGGAACAAGGTCTGCGCCCAATCCGAGAACTGCCTCGGTGGCAACTGCGTCCATCAGAGAAAGGGGACCTGCTTTGTTCATCGGGCGCGGGATGAGGCACGCTCCGCTCACTTGATCATAGTCAACCACGCGCTGCTGCTGTCCGATCTTGCCTCGGAGAGCCAGGTGCTCCCTCCCTACAAGCATTTGATCGTAGACGAAGCACATCACCTCGAGGACGAGGCCACGGACCAGTTCGGCTTTGACGTGTCCCAGCAAGACCTGTTCGATCACCTCGGCCGTCTGGGCGGCGAGAACGACGGCCGCGCTGTGGGGCTGCTCGCCGATATCTCCCTTGCTCTATCCCATAGCAATGCAGCCTCCGCGCAGGAGCACGTGCAGAAGCTGATCGGAGAGCTGCAACCCAAGATCGCCCATGCGCGGGACAGGGTATCGCAGTTCTTCGATGCGTTCTGGGATTTCCTGCAGCGCTACGGCCCCAACGGCGGCGAATACGAACGAAGGATACGTTTCACGTCAGGGACCAGGGCCCAACCCGCGTGGTCCGATATTGAGATCGCGTGGGAGAACACGTCCATCGCCTGGTCCGCCATAGAAGGCGACCTCAACAAGCTGCGTGTGGCCCTGGAGCCGCTTTCGGAGTTCGGGGTTGCGGACTACGACAGTATGATGCTGGAGCTGTCTTCCCTGATTCGTTCTACCTCCGATATGAGGCAGAGGCTGAACTCGGTGGTCGTCCACCCGGAAAAGGACACTATCTATTGGGCAGCCCTCGGAGACTGGAACAAGACGGTCACCTTGCGTGCCGCGCCGCTTTCCGTGGCGAGCGTGTTGCAGGAGAAGCTCTTTTCGGCAAAGGACTCGGTGGTGCTGACCGGCGCTACACTTACCACGGAGTCCCACTTCCATTATGTCAAGGTGCGGCTGGGTCTCGAAGAGGCCGAGGAACTGGCGCTGGGCTCGCCCTTCAATTACCTGCAATCGACGCTCATCTATCTGCCCAACGATATGCCTGAGCCGTCGAAGCCCGACTATCAGGAGCGGCTGGCACGGGCGCTTCTCGATGTCTGCCGGGCTGCTGGTGGTCGAACGCTGGCGCTATTCACCGCCCACCGGGCGCTCAAGGAGGCCCACGCCGCGATACGCTCGGAGCTCGAGGAGGACGGCATTCTGGCCCTGGCGCATGGAGTGGATGGCTCGCCGAAGCAGTTGCTCAACATGTTCAAGGAGGTACCGCGAGCCGCGCTGTTGGGTGCGTCGAGCTTCTGGGAAGGGGTCGATGTGGTGGGCGAAGCGCTGAGCGTTCTGGTCATCACCCGTTTGCCCTTCAATGTGCCCACTGAGCCCGTATTCAATGCCCGCTCCGAGATGTTCGATGATCCATTCCACCAGTATGCGCTGCCCCAGGCCGTCATCAGATTCAGACAGGGTTTCGGCAGGCTTATCCGGAGCCGGACCGACCGGGGGGTTATCGTGGTGCTGGACTCCCGCCTTCAAGGCAAGAAGTACGGCGCCGCCTTCCTGCACTCGTTGCCTCCGTGCACTATCAAGATAGGGCCCTCGCGGAACCTGCCCGCAGAGATCAAGGGCTGGCTCGGGCCGCGGAAGGGAGAGAAATGAGACTGGACGACGTTTTTCTATATCTGGATGGCCACTTCGAAGAGGCCATCGGCGATGTGGTGCGTCTCTGCCGCCAGCCAAGCATCAGCGCCCAGAACGTCGGTATGGAAGAGACGGCGAAGCTGGTGGCCGCCATGCTGGAAGAGGCCGGGGCTAAGGCCCGGCTGATGCCGTTGCCGGGGGGAGGGCCGCCGGTGGTTTACGGGGAGCTTGCCGGTAACTCACCGACGACTCTGATGCTCTACAACCACTATGATGTGCAGCCGCCGGAGCCCCTGGAGCTATGGAGTTCACCTCCCTTCGAGCCCACCAGGGAGGGGGATATCCTCCGCGCTCGAGGCGTTTCCGATGACAAAGGCGATATCGCCGCGCGTCTGGCGGCGATCAAGGCTTTTCGCGCCGTCCGGGGAAGCCTGCCGGTGTCGCTCAAGTTCTGCATCGAGGGCGCGGAGGAAATAGGCAGCCCGCACCTGATGGAGTTTGCTGAGAAGAACAAGTCCCTGCTGAAGGCCGATTGCTGCATCTGGGAGGGCGGTGACGTCAACTGGAAAGGGCAGCCTGTCATCATTCTGGGGGTCAAGGGCATATTGTACGTCCAGCTTGAGGCCCAGAGCGCCTCCCGCGATGTGCACTCCTCCAAGGGCGCGACGGTGCCCAATGCTGCGTGGCGACTGGTGTGGGCGTTGGCTTCGCTCAAGGATTCCGAGGAGAACATACTGATACCGGGGTTCCGCGACACGATTAGGCCGCTCTCGCCCGCCGAGTTGGGGGCGGCTCGGGACATGCCGTCTGAAGAGGAAGAGCTGAAACAGAGTCTCGGGGTGAAGCGGTTCGTGAGGGACGTGCACGGGGTGGATTTCAGGATGCGCCACCTTTTCGAGCCCACCTGCACTATCTGCGGCCTCGTGTCCGGCTACACCGGGCCGGGGGCAAAGACCGTGCTGCCATCGATCGCCAAGGCCAAGATAGATTTCCGGCTGGTGCCCGACCAGCGCCCCGACGATATTCTAGCCAAGCTGCGCAGCCACCTGGACAAAAACGGGTTCCAGGACATCAAGATTGCTCAGTCCGTGGAGGGAGAAAACCCCGCCCGCACGCCGCTGGACTCGCCCTTCGTAAGCCTGGTGGGCGACGCTGCGCGTGATGTCTACAAGATGGAGCCGGTCGTCGTGCCGACCTCTGCGGGCACCGGCCCGATGTTCGCCTTCACCGATGTCCTTGGGCTGCCGGTAGCATCATCCGGAGTCAGCTATCCCGATAGCCGCGTTCATGCTCCGGATGAGAACATGCGCCTTTCCGATTTCGACAAGGCCATCAAGCACATGGCAGCCATCATAGAAAGGCTGGGCAGACAACCCGGAGTTTGAACGGACCGCGGTTGCTTGTTTCTAACGCTTGGTTAGCTGGTTGTCATTCTGAACGAAGTGAAGAATCTCGGCCATGGCGGGGGGAAACGCGATTCTTCGTCGCCGGGCTCCTCAGAATGACAAATGGGCTAACGTCATCTGCAGTAAGCGAAAGTTGGCGGGTTTGGGGCGCTTAGCTGCATGGAGAGAGGAGATAACATGGAGCTATTCGGCTGGATCGGGTTCGTGCTGTTCCAGGTATTCTACATTCCCCAGGTGGTGAAAGTCATCCGGTCGCAGGATGCCACCGGACTTTCGCTTCCCTCGTGGCTGATCCTGTGGGTGGCCCTGCTGCTTTATCTTGTCTACAGCATATACCGACGCGACCCCGTATTCACCGTGGGCAATGCTGCGGGCCTGGTCCAGGCCTCGGTGATGCTGTTTCTGATCCAGAGATATGGACGCCGGAGGCAGGGCTAACGCTTTCCCCCGTTTCCTCTTCTATGCGGACGCTAAAGACGTCGCCCAGCGCCACCGCCAGCCGGCGCCTCACTTCCCACTGGTCTACCTCCCGCTCCAGCTCCCGTGCCATCGACGTTACCTGGCACCCCACGATGCCGCAGGGGTTTATCAGTGAAAAATGGCTGAGGTCGGGCTGCACATTCAACGAGAACCCGTGCATGGTCACCCAGCGTTTGATGTACACCCCCCGTGCCGCGATCTTCTTCTCATCCACCCAGACCCCCGGATAGCCGTTGCGGAGGCCCGATTGTATGCCATAACCGGCCAGCAGCGCCATGATGGCCTGCTCTAGGCGGCGCACATAGAGGTGAACGTCCCCGCCATAGCCGCTGAGGTCGATGATGGGGTACCCCACGAGCTGCCCCGGCCCGTGATAGGTGACGTTGCCGCCACGATTGACCCGGATGAGTTCTACTCCCTGCCGGGCCAACTCATCAGTAGAGGCAAGCACCTGGTCCATATCCGCGGCCGCTCCCAGCGTGATTATCGGCGGGTGCTCCACCAGGATAAGCGTGTCTTCCACTCGGCCTGCGATGCGATCCTCCACCACCGAGGTCTGCATAGCCCATGCCTCGCGGTATGGCATGAGGCCAAGGTTCAGCAATCGCCAGCGCTCGGGCATGCTCATTTCCCTTGCGCGGCCTGCCCCAGGCTTTGCAGCTTCTCGGTCACCATGTCCGCGCCGCGCACCATTTCTCTCACTACGTCACCGGCCTTCTCGATCTTCCCGATCATTCCGGCATCCGCCCCCATGGCGGCAGCGCCCTGCTCCAGGTCTCCTTCGACCAGCGCCTTCATGATCCTGTGGCTGCCCAGGAACGCGCGCAGGTCGTCGGGGGAAGCGCCGCCCAGCTCTCTCTTCAGGAAATCCAAGACGAGGGCGTTCTTGAGCGTCCTGACCAGGCCGATCTTGCGGCCCCAGGATATGGTGTCGGTGTCGCCCGCTCTGATTGCGGCCTCTTTCACCTTGGGATTAGCGTCGCATTCCTCGGTCAGCAAGAAGCGAGTGCCCACGTAAACGCCTTCGGCGCCCAAAGCCATCACGGCGGCCATGCCTCGGCCATCGGCGATGCCTCCGCCGGCGATCACGGGGATCTTCAGCGCGTCAACCGCTTGAGGGACCAGGACGAAGGTGGTCAACTCGTCGAAGCCGCTGTAGCCGCCGGACTCGTAGCCCTGGCAGACTACCGCGTCCACTCCAGCAGCCTCCGCCCCTTTGGCATGCTTCACCGAGGCTGTAACGTGGATGACCTTCAGGCCGGCATCTTTGAAACGTTTGGTGTAGACGCCGGGCCCGCCCACTGAGACGATCGCCACCGGGACCTTCTCTTCCATGACCACCTCGGCGCACTTCTCGCTGAACAGGCGGTCCTGGCCGACGCCCACAGGCACGTTGACAGCAAAAGGCTTGCGGGTGAGCTCCTTCGTCTTGCGGATAGCCCGGCGCAGGCGATCGGCCACCACGTTGACGTCTGTAGATACATGGGTCACTTCCGGGTTCGGCCCGATGGTCCCGAGGCCTCCGGCATTTGAAACAGCGGCCACCAGCCGCGGCCCGGTGATCCAGGCCATGGGCGCCTGGATAATGGGATATTCTATGCCCAGCAGCTCGCAAACCCTGGTCTTCTTCATGCTTTCACCTCTATCTCATTCTCTTGACCACGGAAGGGATGCCGCTCACGATCTCCCGCAGCACGTCTCCTGCAGGCCGGATGTCTTTGATCATCCCGGCGATGGCGCCGGAGTAGACCTCTCCCTCAGCGAGGTCGCCGCTGAGTTCGCCCATGCGTATTCTCTCAGTGCCGATGAAATCCAGTATTTGCTTTGCCGGAGCGCCCGCCGACTCCATCTCCTGGAGCCTGGCGATGAACGGGCTCTTAATTGCCCTGGTCACGCCGCCGATGCTGCGGCCGGTGATAGCGGTGCCCGTATCGCTGGCGTTGACGATGGCCTGTTTGTAGTTCTGGTGCGCGACGCATTCCGTGGTGGCGATGAAGCGAGTCCCGATCTGGACGCCCTCCGCTCCCAGGGCGAAGGCGGCGACCACGCCGCGCGAATCGGCGATGCCGCCGGCCGCGACGACGGGAATCTTGACCGCATCAACCACCTGCGGCACGAGCACCAGGGTGGGCAGTTCGTCGTTCCCGTTGTGGCCACCGGCCTCGAAGCCCTCGGCGATAACCCCATCTACGCCTTCCGACTCAGCCTTCTTGGCGTGCTTCACCGAAGCGACCAGGTGCAGCACCTTGACCCCGGCGTCCTTCAGCTTCCTGGTGTACACCGAGGGGCTGCCCGCCGACGTAGTGGCCACAGGGAAGCCTTCTTCCAGGGCCACGGCAATGAAGTCTTTGGCTATCGGTGAGCTCAGGGAGAAGTTGATGCCGAATGGCTTGCTGGTCAGGTTCTTGGTCTTCCTGATCTGCGCCCGCAGGTTCTCCAGGAGCCTTTCGGGGGTGGGGTCCATCAGCCCCGCAAAGGGAGTGATGATGCCCAGGCCGCCGGCGTTAGAGACGGCCGCGGCCAGCTCCGCGTTGGAGATGACGTTCATTCCTCCGGCCAGAATGGGGTACTCGATGTTCAGCAGTCGGCTGACTCTGGTCTGCCACATTTGGCTACTCCTTCTACTTGGGATGCTGAGCCGCATTGTAGTTATGGCGCGGGAGGATGTCAAGGCAATAATGGGCATAGTTGGCTTCAGTGCGAAATGGCGTGGTTTGTCCGAATTGGCGGTGATCGTCGTCTGGTCCCGTCATACCGGCCCCGTATCGCGATACGGGGTAAACTCCAGCCGGTATCCAGAAGAAACCGGTTCCTGGATTCCCGCTTGCGCGGGAGTGACTTACCCCCCAGCTTGTTGGGGGGGCATCTAACGCCACCCTCCAGGTACGGACGGGGCCGCTTTCCTCCCGCCAGCAAGCTGGCGGGTATCCATCGGTTTCTTTATGACAGTAGGCTAAGGGGGTCTTGCCCTCTGCTTTTCGGAGGCCGCAAGAGCTAACGAGATGTTAGGGATACCACACCAAAGTAGTTGTACCAGGGTCGCCCGCCGGATTAAGCATTGTTTCGCTCTGAATTAGGTAGATGTCCCAATATCTCTGCGACCGCTTGCATGCCTATTCTGTAATTGAGAGGAACGCTATGGCTGTTACAACAGCCATAGGCACGAGGGTGAATGAGGGGGGAGAGGCTGCCATGTTCTTGACGCTTGTTCCGCTGCTGCTCGCATCCCGCGCGAAGCCGGCTCCGGTGCACACCGGGCCGGGCAGGGAGTTCACGCTCGTCCCCGGACAGGTTGCCAACGTCGAGGGCGAGCACATAGCCATCGAGTTCGTAAACGTTGTCGTGGACTCGCGGCGTTCCTTGGCTGACCCTTCCGGATGCGACGGCGAGGTCAGTTGTCTCATCCTGATGACTGATTTGGCCCCCCGGGCACGGCCCTACAGGGGATTGCTCACTCAATCGGGCCACGCCGGACGGCCGGAGATATGAATGGTCGACGGACGTGAGCTTGTATTCGATGTCGAGCCTCACTCCGGTGCTGGGGAGGCAATGGGCGACGGCCAATACCGGATCAGGATGACCGTGCTGAGACGCGCCAAGACCGCCAGCGTCCGTTGAGCGAGGCGGTCTGGAGGCTACCATCCTCGTTGCCTGAACGCCTCGTACATGGCCAGTGCGGCCGCCACCGACGCATTCAGCGATGTGATCTTTCCCCGCATAGGGATGCGCGCCACCAGGTCGCATCTTTTCTTGACCAGGTCCGAAAGCCCCTGCCCCTCCGCCCCGATCACAATCGCCGTCGGCAGCTTGAAGTCCACGTTTGTATAGTCGCTCTTTCCCTCGGCGTCTATGCCGACCACCCAGACCCCTTGCTTCTTCAAGTCCAGCATCGCCTGCGAGATGTTGTTCACTCTGGCTACGGGCACGTACTCCACAGCGCCCGCCGACACCTTG
>JAUSJJ010000211.1 GCA_030647705.1 Dehalococcoidia bacterium | reverse complement strand
CAAGAACATCCTGACTGAGAACAAGGCAAAGCTGGCCAAAGTCGCGGAATACCTGATAATCAACGAGGCTGTGGAAGGTGAGGCGCTCAATGCGCTTTTCGGTGAAGGAATGCCGGAGGTTGCCCCGGTGGCCCCCACTCCGGCGCCGACGGCAAGCCCTGAGCCGGAAGCGGCCAAGAAGCGTTCGCCTGTGCACAAGCCTTCTTCCGCTCCACATACGGCGCCCGCAAGTTGACAGGCGCCCCGATTCCAAGAAGAGCCGAACCGGTCACAACCGGTTCGGCTTTCTGTTATCTGGTTCTGGCCGCAGGTTGAGAATGGGCGCCAGAACGCGTAGTGTAAGACCCCGATTGCCAGGCGATGGCGGAAAATGGGGACGGGGGCGCTACTGAGGCAGGGAGAAGGGCATTTTCCCTTTGGCCATCTGTTTCATCAGCTTTTGCATCTGGCGGAACTGGTTCAATAGCTGGTTGACGTCCTGGGTGGAAGTTCCGCTGCCTGCAGCGATACGTCTTCTGCGGCTCCCGTCAATGATGCTCGGGTTCTGCCTTTCGGTCAGCGTCATGGACCGGATGATAGCCTCTACCTTCTTGGTCTGCCGTTCGTCGATCTGAGGCAGCTTCTTGCCGAGCGCTGACAGCCCGGGGATCATCTCCACAATCTGGCTCAGAGGGCCCATCTTCTTGATTTGCTGGAGCTGTTCCAGGAAGTCCGAGAGATCGAAGCTGGACTGGCGTACCTTCTTCTGCAGTTCCAGGACCTGCTTCTCGTCGAAGGCCGCCTCCGCCTTTTCGATGAGCGAGAGCATGTCTCCCATGCCCAGGATGCGGCTTGCCAGACGGTCGGGGTGGAAGGGTTCCAGGGCGTCGGTCTTCTCACCGGTGCCGATGAACTTGATAGGCACTCCGGTGACTGCCTTGATGGAAAGGGCCGCGCCGCCGCGGGCATCGCCGTCCATCTTGGTCAGGATCAAACCGGTGAGCCCGACCTGGGCATGGAACTCCTCGGCGGCCCGCACTGCATCCTGCCCGGTCATGGCGTCAGCGACAAGCAGCACCTCCTGTGGGCTGGTCTTGGCCTTGATCTCCACCAACTCCGCCATCATTGCCTTGTCGACGTGCAGGCGGCCCTGCGTGTCTATGATGACCGCCGAGGCGGCCATGTCGCGGGCGCGTTTCAACGAGTTGACGGCGACGGTGAGGCCGGAGGCATTCTCACTGTAAACGGGGATATCAAGCTGCTTCCCGAGCGTGATGAGCTGGGTCACTGCGGCCGGCCGCTGGACGTCTGCCGCAGCTAGCAGGGGACGCTGGCCTGAATGCCGCAGATGCAGGCCCAGCTTGGCCGCAGTCGTGGTCTTGCCCGAACCCTGCAGCCCGACCAGCATGATCACGGTCGGCGGCTGGCTGGCCAGGGTCAGGTTGCTCCTGGCGCCGCCCAGCACCCCGACCAGCTCTTCATTGACGATCTTGATCACGTGTTGCGCCGGGCTGAGCGCATTGAGCATGTCGGAGCCCACCAGTCGGGCGCGCAGCTTCGTCACGAAGTCCTTGACTACCTTGAAGTTGACGTCCGCCTCCAGCAGCGCCAGCCTTACCTGGCGCAAGGCCTCGTCGACGTCTTTCTCTGTGAGCTTGCCTTTGCCCGTCAGCTTCTGGAAGATGCCCTGCAGTTTTTCCGATAACGATTCAAACATGGCCGATTTCTATCCTAATTCTATTGTGCCACTCTTGCCGCCGCTTTTGCGGACGAGGTGGATATCTTCGATCCTTATCTCTTTATCCACAGCCTTCAGCATGTCATACAGCGCCAGTGCGCTCACTGCCACCGCGGTGAGAGCTTCCATTTCTACTCCGGTCTTGCCGGTGACTTTCACTTCGGCGGTGATCTTCACCGAGTTGTCCTCTTCGTCGGGTTCGAGCTGCACGGAGACGTCGGTGAGCAGCAGAGGGTGGCACAGTGGTATCAGCTCTGGCGTCTTCTTAGCAGCCATGATGCCCGCGATCTGCGCCACGCTCAACGGGTCACCTTTGCGAGTCCGGCCCTCGGTGAGCGCCTGGAAGGTGGCCGGCTTCATCACTACCCTGCCTACGGCCGTCGCCGCCCGCACGGTGTCGAGTTTCTCCGAGACGTCCACCATCCTGGCCTTGCCTTCTGAGTCCTGATGGGTCAACTCCGGATGTGAAGCTTCCGGCGTCAGCCCTGCGATGCCGCTGGATAGGTGATGTGCGCGTTCGTGATAGGGATTGCCGGTGTGGCTCCTGATCCAGTTGAATTCCACCTTGCGCGACCTGCTGAGGGAATCCAGCTTCTGCCACAGGTCCAGGTTGGCCTGGCGCTTCCAGTTCCGGGTCATGGTGTTGACCAAGTACATGCTATCCGCGTAGAGCGCAACCTCAGCGCCTTCAGGAGTCTGGCTGAGGCCCTTGATGGCAGCGGTCAGCTCCATGCGGTTGGAGGTGGTGTCCTCCACTCGGCCGCTCAGCTCTTTAGCGACGCCGTCCTGGACAGTCACGGCGGCCCAGCCGCCGGTCCCGTTCAGGCAAGCGCCGTCAGTGTAGATTTCGAGCATAGCAGATTCCTGAATTATGCACGGGCGGACTCCACTCGCGGTCATCGAATTATATCACATACTTGCGCTAAGTGGATGCTCTGAGGCTACCGCGAACACGGACGTTTTCGGAACCTCATCTCCTGACCCCCTCTCCGTCAACGGAGGGGGAAGGGAAGGAAGACAGGGGGACACCCCCTGTACCCCTTGCCAAAGAGGCGATGCCTCTCTGGACTCTCCGCGTCGGGAGTAAGGAAGAGTGCCCTTGTTGTAGCGTCGATTGCAGATATGAAGTGCGCCATGAGGGAGTGGCAGTGGTGGAGCGTTCTACCCGCCGATCTGGGCCATGCGGCGCCTCTTGGGGGGCTTGCAGCCCTTGTCGAGGTTGTGCTTCTCCGGCTTGGCAGCGACTGCTTTGGCCAGAAGCCCTTTGAGGTCTTCGTGGGAGGCTCCCTGGCGCAGCGCCGTTTTCAGGTCGATTTCTTCATCGGAAAGTAGGCATGGACGAAGCTTGCCGTCGGCAGTGAGGCGCAGCCGGTTGCACCGGATGCAGAAGTGCTCGCTCACCGGACTGATGAAACCGAGGGTGCCGTGAGCCCCTGGTAGGCGGAAGTATCGGGCGGGGCCGTTTCCTGTGCCGGCATGGCATGGCTCCAGTTGGCCCAGCTCGCGGAGCCG
>JAUSJJ010000205.1 GCA_030647705.1 Dehalococcoidia bacterium | reverse complement strand
AGGCTCGGTCTGGACAAGGCTCTTCTGTCCAGGCTGCGGGGAGAGGGAGTGATATGACCAGCCCTCTAGACAAGCTCAGGGTTATCGACCTGGGGCAGGTGTTTGCCGGGCCGTTCGCGGCCAGGCTGCTGGCCGACATGGGAGCGGAGGTCGTCAGGGTGGAGTCGCCCTTTCGTTCGGGGAGGGGCGGCGCCGTGCCGCTTCCTGGGGCGACCTATCCTGATGGCGTCCCGGGAGAGCGTCCCTACAATCGCGTTGCTTACTACAATGAGGTAAACCGGAACAAGCGAGCGGTGAGCCTCGATCTGTCCAAAGACAAGGGGCGGGAAGTGTTTCTGCGCCTGGTTGCCATCTCCGACGTGCTGGTGGAGAACTTCAGCCCCAGGGTGATGTCCAACTTGGGGCTGGACTACGAGGTGCTGAGACAAAGAAGGACCGACCTGATCATGGTCTCCATGTCGGCGTTTGGCTCAACCGGCCCCTACAGAGACTATGTGTCGTTCGGCCCGGGGGTAGAGGCGATGGCCGGATTCTCTTCGCTCATGGGCTACCCCGGCGGGCCTCCGCTGCGGGCCGGCGTAGCCTACGCCGACGCCATCGGCGGCAATCAGGCGGCGCTGGCAGTCCTGGTCGCGTTGCGTCATCGGCAACGGACGGGAGAAGGCCAGCACATCGACCTGTCTGTGAGGGAATCACTGGTATCGCTGCTGGGAGAGTCCGTTATCGACTTCTCTATGAACAAACGTGTGCCCCGGCCCGTGGGCAACCGGCACCCGACGTTCGCGCCCCACGGAGTCTATCGCTGTCGCGGCGACGACGCCTGGGTCGCTATCTCCGTGGAGTCCGAGGAGGAGTGGCAGCGCTGCTGCCGCGCTATGGGCGCGCCTGGTTGGACCCGTGAGCCTCGCTTCAGCGATATGTCTTCTCGGCGGCAGTATCAGGATGAGCTCGATAGACTGATGGAAGGATGGACGCTGGACACGGACAAGTATGAGGCGATGCGAGCGCTTCAGGGCGTGGGCGTGAAGGCGGGGGCCGTGCTCACCGCTGCCGAGCTCCTCGAGGACCGTCATCTCAAGGAGCGACACTTCTTTCAGCGTTTGTCTCATCCCGATGCCGGGGTCCATCAGCATCCGGGCGTCGCCTGGCGGTTGAGCCGCTCGCCCGGCCAAGTCGAGCGCGCGGCCCCCTGCTTCGCCCAGGACAATCGGTACGTTTTCGGTGAGCTGCTGGGGATGTCGGCCGATGAGATTGTGGAGATGGAGCGAGACGGGGTTGCCACGCGGACGCCGTCTCGGTGAAAGTTGTCAATACGCCTCAGGAATGCTATCATGCTGCAATCGCCTTGAGGCTCCTTCCGGAGTGGAACACTGGGCGCCGGCTTTTCAGAAGAAGCGTGAGGTCATTTGATCATGATGTGTCGAGGCATCCGTGGCGCCACCACGGTCAAAGAGAATACCCGTGAAGAAATCTTGGAGGCAACTCAGGAACTCCTGCAGCAGATTGTCAAAGCCAATGGAGTAGCGCCGGACGATGTGGCCGGCCTCTTCTTTACCACCACCGCAGATCTGAACGCGGAATTCCCTGCGGTTGCGGCGCGTGAGCTCATGGGATGGTCGCTGGTTGCAATGCTGTGCGGGCACGAGATGAGCAAGCCGGACGGCTTGCCCAAATGCCTGCGCATCCTGATGCTGGTCAATACTAACAAGAAGTCCGGGGAATTGAAACATTGCTACATCAGGGGGGCCAAGAACCTGAGGACTTTCCCTGAGAAAGCCCCGGAGTCGCGATAGAAGGTAATACGATGCTGGTGGTACTCAAGAAAGGTTCGACCGATCAAGACATCCAGACCGTTCTGGACAAGATAAAGCAGTGTGGTTTGAACGGCCACGTATCGTGCGGAGTGGAGCGAACGGTCATCGGCGTGGTGGGACAGGTGTTCCCGGACCTGCAGGGGATGCTTGAGCTGATGACTCCAGTCGACGACGTTATCCCCATCTCCAAGCCCTACAAGTTGTCAAGCCGGGAGTTCCAGCCGGAGAAAACGACGATCAAGGTGGGCAACGTAACCATAGGGGGCGGGGACATCGTGGTCATGGCCGGCCCATGCGCCGTGGAGAACGAGCAGCAGTTGCTGGAGACCGCGCGTGCGGTGAAGGCGGCCGGCGCCAACATTCTCAGGGGCGGCGCCTTCAAACCGAGCACTTCGCCTTATAGCTTCAGAGGGCTGGGTGAAGACGGCCTCAAGATATTGGCCAGTGCGAGGGACGAGACCGGCCTTCCCGTCATCACCGAGGTGATGACGCCCAAAGACGTTGACCTGGTTGCCCGCTATGCCGATATCATCCAGGTGGGCGCCCGCAACATGCAGAACTTCATCCTGCTGGAGGAGGTAGGCAAAACACAGAAGCCGATCATGCTGAAGCGGGGCATGGCCGCCACTATCCAGGAATGGCTCCTCTCCGCCGAGTATATCCTGGCCCAGGGCAATCGGCAGTTGATGCTCTGCGAACGCGGCATCCGCACCTTCGAGACCTACACCCGCAACACCATGGATATCAGCGCTATACCCGTCATCAACAAGGTCAGCCACCTGCCCATCATCGCCGATCCCAGCCACGGCACCGGCAAATGGTACCTTGTGACGCCGCTGGCCATGGCTGCGGTGGCCGCCGGCGCCGACGGGTTGATTATCGAGGTGCACCCCAACCCTGACTCCGCCCTGAAAGATGGCGCGCAATCGCTGACCTTCGACAATTTCGCTAATCTGATGTCTCAAGTCGGCGCTCTGGCATCCTTGGTGAGCCGCAACCCCAGGTAGGCAAACAGACTCCCAAAGGGGGCTATCGTGGACAAGCTCCTCTTCGGCACCGCCGGAGTGCCGCACAGCGCCAAAGGGCGTTCCACCCGGACAGGCATCGAGCGCATCGCTGAGCTTGGTCTGGGCTGCATGGAGGTGGAGTTCGTCCGCGGCGTCAAGATGGGAATGGAGAGCGCTCACGCTGTGGGCGAGGCGGCCTCCAACCTTGGCATACGCCTGAGCGCCCATGGGCCCTACTGGATCAATCTGAACTCCAAAGAGGCGCCGAAGGTAGCCGCAAGCCGTGACTACATTCTCCAGACGGCGCGGGCGGCATCCGCCTTCAAGGGCAGGAACATCACCTTCCACGCCGCCTTC
>JAUSJJ010000204.1 GCA_030647705.1 Dehalococcoidia bacterium | reverse complement strand
AGGCGGTGGCGAATCCCGTGGTATGAGCGGAACCTATGATATCGACCGGCTTCCTGGTGAACCGCGTGGCGATGTTCGAAGGGCAGAGCACTGCGGCCGCGGCGCCGTCGCTGACGGGGCAGCAGTCGTACAGCCTCAATGGGTCTGCGATGAGCCTGGAGTTCATAACCGCCTCCAGTGTCACCCTGTTGTGGAAACGCGCCCTGGGGTTGGACACGCTGTTGTTGTGGTTCTTGACCGAGACCATGGCGAGCTGCCTGGTGGTGGTGCCGTACTGGTGCATATGCCGGCGGGCGATCAGTCCGAAGAAGCCGGGGAACGAGAGGCCGGTGCGGGCCTCTGTCTCCTGGTCCATCCCTGCGGCGAGACCCTCGGTGACCTTCGCCGTCGACTGGGACGTCATCTTCTCCACTCCGGCCACCAGCGCGAAGTCGCAGAGGCCGGTAGCGACCATCATGTAGCCGTGCCTCAGGGCGATTCCTCCTGAGCAGCAGGCGCCTTCCACCTTGGTGCATGGGGTGCTCTTTTCAAGCCCCAGGCTGTTGGCTACCAGCGGCGCAACCGTCTCTTGGCCCAGCAGGATGCCGGAGATGTAGTTGCCCAGGTAGAACGCCTGTATTTGACTGCGCTCGACGCCGGCATCTCTCAGGGCATCGCTGCACGCCTCGGTGGCGATCTGGGTGAAGGACTTGCCTTCCAGCACAGTGAACGGCGTGGTGCCGATGCCGATGATGGAGACACCTCTCATCTGTGGCCTCCTTGTCTGTGAGCTAGTCGTCTTGGATGACTCCCCCTCTGGCCCCCGTTCCGCCCCAAGATACGGAGAAAGGGAACGCATTCATGGTCATACCCGCGAAAGCGGGTATCCAGTCCTTTGGCGTTTCTGGATTCCCGCCTGCGCGGGAATGACACACGGATACTTGATGCGGCTTGAGACTCCGACCTCAGATAATCGCTGACATGCCAAGCGTCTGCCGCGCCACTACCAGTTGCATGATCTGAGTCGATCCATCGGGTATGGTAAGGCTCCGGGCATCGCGGAAATAGCGCTCTACGGGGTACTCTTCCGAAAGCCCGTAGGCGCCATGGACCTGGATGGCCTTGGAGGTGATGCCCACAGCCGCCTCTGTGCAGTAGGCCTTTGCCAGCGCCGTCTCGCGGTCACAGCGCACGCCTTTGTCCAGCATAGACCAGGCCCGGTAAGTGAGGAAGCGGGCGGCCTCGGTCTCGGCGACCATCTCATAGACCATGCGCTGCACCAGTTGGAATTGGCCGATAGGTCTGCCGAACTGGCGACGCTCGCGGGCGTATGTCACCGAGGCGTCCAGCGCCGCCTGCGCCAGACCGAGCGAGATGGTGGCCACGCCGCAGCGGAAGACCTCGAAAGCCATCAGGGTCCTTCTATAGCCATCGCCCGGCGTCCCGATGACGTTGGCTCTGGGTACCCTGCAGTCCACGAAGCTCAGTTCCGCCGTCGGCCAGGCCTTCAGCCCGAGCTTGGGCAGTTCCCGTGTGCCGAATGGCGAGACCTCTTTGTCGATTGCGATGAGAGACAGGCCCTTCGCTCCCAGGGCGCTGTCCGTGATGCCGAGGATGACGGCGATATCGGCGATGCTGCCGTTGGAGATCCAGGTCTTGGCGCCGTTCACCACGAGGTCCGCGCCGTAGGTTGCGGCTGTGGTGGCAAGGCTGGCGCTGTTGGAGCCTGCTTCCGGCTCCGTGACGCCTATGCAGGCGATCCTGTCTGCGGTCAATAGTGAAGGCAGCAGGCGTGTCCGCTGCGAATCGTTCCCCAATGAGCCGATCAGCCGGGCGACGCCGGTGTGCAGCATGGCTACCCCACCCAGAGAGGCCCAGGCACGACACAGCTCCTCCAGGAGCACCCCATAGGAAAGAAAGTCTAGGCCCAGTCCGCCATTTGACTCAGGAATAGGCCCGCTAATGTAGCCCAGCGGGGCCAGCTTCTTGAGGAACGACCTGGCCTGGTCTTTCGGAAGCGGCCCGCGTTTGTCGTACTCTGCCGCAGCCGGCGCGATCTCGCGCTCCATGAAACTGCGGGCATTGCTCTTCAGCAGCCGCTGCTGTTCGCTGAAATCGAAGTCCATGACGCTAGGGCTGGAGGACCAGTTCGATTCTCAGGGTCTGCTGGCTTCTGAGGAGTCCTATCACAGCCCGGCTGCCCGGCGGCAGTATGGAAAGCGCATCTTCGAGGTCGTGGGCGGAATGGATGGGCCGGGAGTTAAGCTCATTGATGATGTCTCCTTGCCTTAGCCCGGCCCTTTCTCCCGGGGAGCCGGGTGCCACACGGCCCACATACGCACCGGACGTCCCTGCGCCAGGCTGGCCCGTCCTGGCGGCATCAGATATCTGCAAACCCAGCCGAGGCCGTTGTTCTGTGGCGCCCTTCGCCAACAACTGCTCTAACCGCTGCCGGTTGAACCCTACCACTACCTCGTTGTCGATGATAATCACCGGGACTCCGGATTGTCCGCTCTTGCGGATCATCTCCTCCGCGGCCCCCCGGTCCACGGCGACGTCCATCTCGACGAACTTCACGCCTTTCTGCGAAAGAAACTCTTTCGCCTGGTGGCAGTAGGGTCAGGTGGGTGTGGTATAGATGGTGACGTTCATTTCAACCACTCCTTATGCCAGCGTTCAGCCAATTATCTCGTACGAGCAACTTATGGCGCCCGTCCTGCAGACCGCCTCGCAATCGGTACACCAGTCGCAATTCCCTGTTTCAACTGCGGCCACAGTGCGGCCGACCATGGCAACGGCGTCGCCGCGACAAACGTTGATGCAGAGTCCACATCCATCGCATTTTCCCTGGTCAATGACCGGCATCGCAATCATAGCTGCTGACCTTCATCCCTGGTGGTTCCCGCGGCGGAGCCCACCGGGCGTGCGCGTCCCCTCGCCTGCGGAGCCATCATTGCCATCTCTCTGAGTGTCTCCCGGTCGGTGATCATGATGCGGTTGCGGTCCAGCCTTATGGCGTGCGCCTGTTCCAGGGCCTTGAGGGACCTGCCGATGATCTCCCTGGCGGTCCCGGCCATGGCCGCCATCTCACGCTGGGTCAACCTCGGGGGTGAACCGGCTCCGTTGCCGGCGTTTTCCAGGAGAATCTTGGCAACGCGGTTCACCACATGTTTGAAGGAGAGGTCCTCGACCAGTGCCATCAGCTCGCGCACCTGGCCGGCGAGCACCTTGTTCACGTTCAACGCAACCTGCGGGTAGTCCCGGAGGACATTCTGCAGGTCGTTCCGGGTTATCCCGCTGATCACAACCGGTCCCATGGCCTGAGCGCTGGTCGGATTGGGAGCGCCATCGAATACCGAGACATCGTTGAACGATTCGCCGGGGCGTACGATTCGGATGATCTGCTCCTTGCCCTCAGCCGAAGTCTTGAACACCTTGACCACCCCTGACACCACGAAATAGAGAGCGTCCGACGTGTCGCCTTCAAGCAGGATGACCTCGTCCCTCGCCGCCGTCTTCTCGAAGACGTACTTCCGGATGGCCTCAAGCTCGGCCGGGTTCAACCCGGAGAAGTACGGGATGGACTTGAGAGACTCTATCTGAACCGCCATCTTGTCGCCAGTGAAGCGTTAGACACTCACTTCTTGCGAATGTACGCTTTGTATTGGCCGTTTTTCTCCTCCATGCTCAGCAGCTCGTTTCCGGTGGCCTTGCACCACGCTGGCATGTCTTCCTTGATGCCCTCGTCGTCAGAGAGGACTTCCAGCACCTGTCCCTGCTTGAGCTGTTTCATCTCAAGGGCGGTCTGAGCGATAGGCATTGGGCAATAAAGCCCTACACAGTCCACAGTGGCATCTGCTTTCACCTGTCCTCCTTTAGATGAAGAGGTTGACCTGGCTCTCCGTAGCTTCACTCAAATAGGCGGCCACGCCGCAGTAGGCATCCACTCCGGGGATGAAGGCGTCTTTGCTGATGCCCATAAGGCCCATGCTGGTGGTGCAGGCGCTGAACTTGACGTCCATTTGTTTGGCCAGGGCTATGAGCTCCTCGAGCTGGGGGAACTTGATGTCTTTCATTAGCCTTTTTATCATCCACGGGCCGATTCCCAGCATGTGGAATCTGGACAGAGGCAGCCTGCTGGAGCCGCCCCGGTTCATGCGGTTGAGCATCCTTCTCATCAGGCCCTTGCTTTGGATGCCGCCCTGGTTCTTCTTGATCACGTTGAGGCCCCAGAAGGTGAAGAACATCCTTACATTCATGCCCATGGAGGCAGCGCCGATGGCAAGATTGAATGCGGCCAGGGCCTTGTCCAGGTCCCCGCTGAAAACGATGAGTGTCAGGCTCTTCTTCGGTTCTTCGCTCATGCCTAGCACCTACTCCACAGTCTGTCCGCACTTGGGGCAGACCTTTTCATTCTTGTCTACGGCCACATGGCACTTGACGCAGTAGCGCAACGTGATTCCGCAAGGCTTGCAGAAAGTCGGCTGGGAATCGCCCACTTCTTCTTCGCAGTAGGGGCAAAAGCACTACGTGCCCGCACCCTTCTTGACTTCACTCTTCTTCTTCGTCATGATTCGTCACCTCTCTGCTTTTGACCTCTTTGCCTTGCTTCCTCAGATAGTCATCTATGGCATTATTGAGGGCCTGAGCGCCGAGGTTGGAGCAATGGAACTTGTTCTTGGGCAGGCCTCCCAGCTCGTTGGCGACCATTGTAGGTGTGATGTTCCTCACTTCTTCCAGGGTTTTGCCCTTGCCCATCTCGCTGACGATGCTGGCTACGGCGATAGCCGCTCCGCATCCGAAGGTCTTGTACTTGACATCGGCGAGGCGGCCGTCGGCCACCTTGATGTAGAAGGTCATCATATCCCCGCAAACGGGGTTGCCTTCCTCGCCCACGCCGTCCGGGTTCTCTATTTCCCCAACGTTACGGGGGTTCATGAAGTGGTCCATGACCTTTTCGCTATAAACAGGCATACTGGAATTACCTCCGACCTTTCAGGAAATCAGCATATAACGGAGACATCTGCCGCAGCCGGTCCACGATAGGCGGCAACACCTCCACCAGGTAGCCCACGTCCCCTTCAGTGATTTGCTGGCCGAAGGTGAACAGCAGCGATCCCTGGACTATTTCGGCGGGGAGACCCATGGCGGTCAGCACGTGGGACGCTTTGAGCGCCCGTGAAGTGCACGTTGAGCCACTGGATGCGGCGATCCCCTTGCTGGAAAGAAGCATCAGCATGGACTCGCCCTCGATGAACTCGATGCAGAAGCTGGCATGGCCGGGCAGACGCTGCGTGGGATGGCCGGTCACAAGCACATGATCGATGGCGGCGGGCAGTCTATGGAGGAGCATGTCACGCAGGCCAACGAGTTTGGCCATGCGAGACTGGATGTCACGTTTCGCGATCTCGGCTGCTTTGCCCATGCCCACAATGGCAGGCAGGTTCTCCGTGCCGGCCCTTCGGCCTCCCTCCTGCACTCCCCCATCCAGCAGCGGGATGATGCGTGTGCCTTTCCTGAGCCACAGCGCCCCGGCGCCTTTGGGCCCGTAGAACTGGTTGGCCGCCATGCTGAGGGCGTCTACCCCGAGCTCCGCGACGTCGATGGGGATAGTGCCTGCGGTGGCCACCGCGTCTGTGTGGAACAACGCTCCTGCAGCCGTCACGATCTTGGCGATCTCGGCGACGGGCTGGATCGTGCCCACTTCTCCGTTGGCGTGCATCACTGAGACCAGTATGGTTTCCTTGCGCATGGCGCTGGCGACGTCTTTGGGATCGACCAGCGCATAGCCGTCAACCGGGACCAGGGTCACCTCAAAGCCCCACTTCTCCAGCGTCCTGGCCGAATGGAGCACCGAGAAATGCTCGATGGCCGAAATGACGACATGTTTGCCTTTGGACTGGTGGGCCTGGGCCAGTCCCTTCAAGGCAAAGTTGTTGGCCTCGGTGCCGCTGGCGGTGAAGATGATCTCCTCGGGCCGGCCCCCGATGAGCTTGGCGACCTCGGCCCGTGCATCCTCCAGTGCTTCTCTGGGCGCATCTCCCCAATCGTGCAAGGACTGGGCGTTGCCGAAGGATTCCTTGAAGAAGGGCAGCATGGTCTCCAGCACCTCAGGCAGCAACGGAGTCGTTGCCTGATTGTCCAGATAAGCACTCTTCATATCTTGCCCTCCCACTGTGACGCTTCCCAGGCCCGGTGTTCGGTTACCTCAGCCGCGCCTCTACGGCCGTCCAGTTTATGTTCTTGAGGAATGCCTCCAGGTACTCAGCTCTCTTGAGCCCGTAGTCGATCATGAAGGCATGCTCGAAGACGTCCAATACCAGAACTGGGTCACAGCCCGCCGGATGCCCCGTCTCATGTTCGTTTATCCACATGTTGATGAGCTTGCCCGTCAAATTGTCCTGGTAAAGAATGCACCATCCGATTCCCCTTATGGCGGCGGTAGCCCTGAAGTCTTTCTCCCAGATGTCGTAGCTCCCAAACTGCTCGGCCAGACTTCTGCTGAATCTGCTGGTCTTCTCAAGCGGCTCCTCGCTGCCCAGGTTTCCGAAGTAATACTCGTGCAGCCGCATTCCGTCGAATTCGAAACCGAGGCGTCGCTTCACCTCAGAATACTCCGTGGTTGCCGTTTTGCCCTCCTTGAGCATGGCGGCAAGGGAGTCCAGCAGCTTGTTGGTGTTGGTGACGTAGCCCTGATACAGGATGAAGTGATTGGTGAGCAGCGTTTCGCTGAAACCCTTCATGCCGACCAGGCCAGAATAGTCCTTTGCCTTGTAGACCACCAGACCTCCTTGCACGCCGACTTGCCGCCAGGGCAATCGTCGGGCGGCGCCTTCCTCTGTGACCGCGCATCGCGTGATGTCCGACCGTGACGTGCTCTTGTGGGCGCATCCAGGGTCGTAGCCCTATTATAGCATGGGGAAGCTGGGGCGGGAAGGGAGGTCAGCGGCTCTTGCGAAGGAACCTGCTGCGCAGTTGCCCGCAGCCGGCTTGTATGTCGTCTCCTCGGCTCTGGCGCAGCGTGAACTGAATATTGTGGCGAGTGAGGACCTGTTGGAACTCCAGCATTCGCTCACGCGCCGGCGGTTTGAATCCGCCCGGTCCGGTCGGATTGGCGGGTATCAGATTGACGTTGCAGTTCATGCTGCCTATCAGACGGGCCAGTTGCGCCGCGCGAGCGGGGGAATCGTTTGTTCCGTTCAGCAGGACGTATTCGAACGTGGGACGGCGCCGCGTCTTATCGAAGTATTCCCTGGCGGCGCTGACCACCGAGCTAACCGGATATCTCTTATTCACCGGTACCAGCCGGTCCCGGAGCTCATCGTCCGCGGCGTGCAGTGAGATGGCCAGGCCCACCTGCAGGTCTTCTTTGCTCAGCTTCCTGATTCCCGGGACCAGCCCGGCGGTGGATATGGTGATATGTCTCGCTCCCAACCCGAAGGCCTGGGGTGAGTTGAGCAGCCTCACTGCCTGCATGGTGGCCTCATAGTTGGCCAGCGGCTCGCCCATGCCCATGAGGACTACGTTGGTCACGGTTTGCACGTCGGACGTCACGCCTGCCTGTCGCATCTTCCGCGCGAAGTACACCACCTGGTCCACGATCTCGCCCGCGCTCAGGTTGCGTTCAAGCCCCTGTTGTCCCGTTGCGCAGAAGGCGCAACCTATGGCGCAACCTACCTGTGTGGAAACACATACGGTATGCCGTTCCTGGCCACGGGGCGTCTTCTCATAAAGCATGAGGACCGATTCGATGGTCTTGCCGTCTTGTAGTTGGAACAGACCCCTGGTGGTCAGGCGGTCAGAGGAGAGCACTTCCTCGATGGGAGCCAGGCTGGATAGCCTGGCTTTGCCGGCGAGCCGTTCTCTGAGCGACTTGGGCAGGTCGGTCATCTCGTCGAACGAGCCT
>JAUSJJ010000203.1 GCA_030647705.1 Dehalococcoidia bacterium | reverse complement strand
CCCAACTCCATCTCCTGGTACTTCAGAGAGAACTTATTCTTGATCAACCTGAACATGCCGGTTCCAGTCCTCTTGCCCACCACCACAGTGTCGGAATCGCCTGCTTTGAGCACCGCCTCTTTCATGTTAGGATGAGCGTCGCTCTCTTTAGTGACCAGGAACCGGGTGCCCATGTAGACCGCCTCGGCGCCCAGCGCCAAGGCGGCGACCAAACCTCTCGAATCCACGATGCCGCCGCCGGCAACCACGGGGATCTTCACAGCGTCAACCACCTGCGGCGTCAGCGTCATCACGGTATGGTCTTCGGCACCCAGGTGCCCGCCGCCATCGATGCCCTCGCAGATCACAACGTCAACGCCCTCCGCTTCTGCGCGAACCGCGTGCCTCACCGTAGTCACGGCATGCATCACCTTGACGCCCGCGTCTTTCAGGGTCTTGGTGTAGACCTGCGGACCGCCCATCACTGTAATGGCGGCAGCGACGCGCTCTTCGATAGCAACCCGGACGTACGCGTCGCTGAACTTCTTGGCATCGCCGCTGCCTACCGCTATGTTCACGATGAAGGGCTTATCGGTGATGCTCCTCACCTTGCGAATCTGCGCCCGCAGCCGCTCGCCGACTTCGATCGGATCGGTGGTCGGGGTCTTCTGGCCGGCGTTCGGGCCCAGGGTGCCAATGCCCCCCGCCGAAGACACGGCAGCCACCAGGTCGGCGCCGGTGATCCAGTTCATGGGCGCCTGAATGATAGGGTATTCGATGCCGAGCAACTCGCACAGTCTGGTCTTGAGCATGAAAAAGCAGTCTCCTCTCGCAGAAATACAGGGGAATGATAGCCCGCCTGGATTGGGTTGTCAACGCTGGGGTTGCTGTGGTCTAGGCTTCCGGGTTTTGCCCTCGATCCCCGCACCTTTCCCCAGGGAGACCGCAGCCTCAAATGTCATTCTGAGGAGTGAGGCGACGAAGAATCTCGTCCTTCGGAGCGGGGTACGATATCCTTCGCTACGCTCAGGATGACACGGACGTGGGATTCCCGCCCGTGCGGGAATGATAGGCGTTAGAGATACGATGGCTACTTCCCCTGGAACCGTGGCGCACGCTTCTCGATGAAGGCGTTCACCGCCTCTTTGTGGTCTTCGCTGTAGAAGGTCTGTTCTTCCCAGGCCAGCGAGGTATCCAGAATCAGGTTGACATCCTGTTTCAGCCGTTTGTTGATCGCCATCTTGGTGAAGTTGATGGCCAGCGTCGGCCCGTTGGCCAGGCGTTTGGCCATCTCCATCGCTGCGGGCACCACAGCGTCGTCGCCGACGACCCTGTTGATAAGCCCGATCCACTCCGCCTCCCGGGCATCGACGATATCCCCGGTCATCAACAGCTCCTTGGCCTTGTGCACGCCCACCAGCACCGGCCAGAGCACCGCACCGCCGTCTCCGGCGACCACTCCCACCCGGACGTGCGGGTCTCCAAACTTGGCCCTCTCTGAGGCAATTACTATGTCGCAGAACAGCGCCAGCGTTACCCCCAGACCTGCCGCCGGGCCGTTCACCGCCGCCACCAGCGGCACCTCCACGTTCAGCATGTCATCCACGATCTTCCTGGCCTCTCTCATCAGGTCTCTCAGAGAGCCGGGCTCCTCGAGAATGTGCTGGAACCATTTCAGGTCGCCTCCTGAGCTGAAGGCGCGCCCTGCGCCCGTAATGACGATCGCCTTGACCCGTTTGTCCTGGTTCAGATCGTCGAATATCAGGGACAGCTCTTTGTGCATCAGTTTGTTGATGGCATTCAGGGCTTCGGGGCGGTTCAGCGTCAGGGTGGCTATTCCATCCTTGAGGTCGACCTTGAGATGCTGGTAACGGGCGTAGCTGGTCATCGAGGCGCCTCCTTTGTGCGAATTCGGGAAAGTGCAATGAGCGAACGTGCGTTACGCCTGTATGTTATCCTAAAGATGTTGGGGTTTCAATGACTCTCCCCGACGCGAGCGTCGGGGTATCTTGCAACACGGTGACACTATTCGCCGCAAGCGGCGGGGTATCGGACCCTAAAAGAGAATGACAATGCGGCAGTTGCCTTCGCGCCAGAGAAAACAAGAAAGCGGCCTTGGAAGAGAGGGTTGGTATCTCCGTTGCTCTATTTCTGGGGCTCGATGATGACCTTGATCGACTCCTGTGCCTGGGCCACCAGCTTGAAGCCGAGGCCGGTCTCCGCCAGCGGCAGGCGATGGGTGATCATTCCCTGCACTTCCACCCGCCGGGCGCGAATCAACTCCAGCGCCATCGCCACGTCAGCCGGAGCGCCGGCGTAGGTGGTGACCAGATTGGTGCCATTGAACCAGAGGTCGTTGAGCGAGATGGGAATGGTGACGCCGGGTTCGGTAGGCGCAAACAGCAGCACTGTCCCACCCCGCTCCACCGACTCGATCCCCTGTGTGATGGCGGGGACCGCGCCAGTGGACACGATCACGAGGTCGGCGAGCATACCGCCATTGACCTTCCTCAACAGTGAGGGTACGTCCCCGCGTCCGTTGATGACCACGTCAGCGCCCAGACGCGTAGCGGCTTCCAGGCGAAATTCGGTGATGTCCGTGGCCACGATGCGCCCCGCACCCAGCGCTCGCGCCGCCTGTATATGCAGCAAACCTGAGATGCCGCTGCCGATGATGAGCACGGTGTGGCCCGGTTGCAGGCGCGCCCGCCGCTGGCCGCGCAGCACGCAGGACAGGGGCTCGATGAAGGTCGCGTCCTCGAACGACACCTCGGCGGGCAACAGGAACACGCCACGGTCTACGTTGATGGCCGGGGCGCGCAGGTACTCGGCGAATCCTCCCGGATCGAAGCGGGTCTGCCGCAGCGTATCGCAAACAGTGTGGTGCCCGTTCAGGCAGTAGTGGCAGGTGTTGCACGGAACGTGATGGATGACGCAAATGCGGTCGCCCTTCTTGAATCGCTTCACTCCATCACCCACTGCCGTTACAATGCCGGCGACCTCATGACCCAGCACCAGAGGCGCCTTGGCCTTGCGGTACCACTCCATGACATCGCTGCCGCAGATGCCGCTGGCCTCGACGCGCATCAGCAGCTCGCCGGGCCCGGCCTGGGGCACAGGCATCTCCTCGATGCGGATATCGCTGTTGTTGTAGTACATGGCAACGCGCATGGATGTTGTGACCTCAAGTATCTAGGGTGCGGCATGGCAATCTATGCACGATGCCCTTCTTCCGTGGTATCGTCCGCTCTGACGTCGTCCACCTGCAACTGAGAGAGGTTGACTATGTTTGGATACATACAGAGCCACCAAGTCGTCGCGCTAAAGTATTTCTTCCTCTCAGTCACCACCTGACTGTGACAGCATCTAGGACAAGGGAAGAGTTTGTCTTTGTTCAGAGGACAATCATCCTGCGCCATCGCTCAGTTGAACTCCCTGTCGTTAGTGAGAATAGCACTACCACCAGGAGGATATCGATCTGCAAAGGAATCCTATGGATCGGCTATGCGCGACTAAGATCCCTCTTTGACCACACCTACATGTTCCTCTTGAACGTAACGTTAAACTAGCTGCGCGTCCACTGGCTCACGAGTCGGCTCCTTGTTAAGATCAATGCCGGCAACTACGGGCAGAGGATGGCCGAGTTTGAGGCCGACGAGAATCCAATCCTCTAGCGTCGAGCGCAGCTCGTCTTCGGACTCGCGCAACGTAGCGCCGAATGCTACAACACCTTTGCACTCTGGAATTCGTCCGGCGAACGTGCCATCTTCCAGCTTGTCATATACTGCATGCGCCATTAGCTGGTTCACATACTCGGTCAGAACGAACCTGGTTTTCATCACACACCTCCAAATGGGGAAATCCTGCCATTCCTCCCCATTCTTTCACCTGTTTCCCTCAGCGGCGGCCATCTTGAGCTTGGAAACGATGCCAGGGACTTCCTTAGGCGGGAACTTCCACCGGTGATGCTTCTCTTCCTTGCCACGGACGCCAAGGCTCCTCAGGATGGCCCTTGCCTTCCGGGGTTCGAGACCTGCCCGCTTCGCGACAATGTTGAGGGAGAGTTGCTCTTCGTCTTCCTTTTCTGCTGCCCTTCCCTTTCCTCCCTCATATATCTCTTGCGCCTGCTCCGGAGTGGCGTTGTCGTGAATGATGGCGCGGATGGCCTTGATCATGGGCACGGGGCGCTGGTTCTGCCAGATGTTCCGCCCCAGGTTCACCCCGATGGCCCCCTTCTGAATGCCATCGTGGACGAATTGGAATACCTCCAGCTCGGTATCGGTCTTGGGGCCTCCGGCCATGACCACGGGCACAGGGCAGCCTCTCACCACCTTGTCGAAGCCGTCCGGGCACCAGTAGGTCTTCACCACGCGGGCGCCCAGCTCCGCCGCGATGCGGCTGGCCAAGGCCAGATAACGGGCGTCCCGCTTCTCCAGTTCGCGGCCCACTGCCGTGACCGCCATCACCGGAATGCCGTACCGCTCGCCCTCGTTCACCAGCTTCGACAGGTTTAGCAGCGAGTCGTGTTCATATTCGCTGCCCACGAAGATGGAGATGCCCACCGCCGCCGCATTGAGACGGATCGCTTCCTCCATCGAAGTGGTGATGCCCTCATGTGAGAGGTCTTTGCCCGCCATGCTGGTGCCGCCGGACACGCGGAGGATCACCGGCTTGGAATTGCCGGGGTCTACCGAGGAGCGCAGCACGCCCCTGGTGATGAACAGAGCGTCAGAGTAAGGCAGCAAGGGCTCGATGGTCTTGCGAGGCTCTTCCAGCTTTGTAGTCGGGCCTTGAAAGTAGCCGTGGTCAACGGGCATGAACAGGCAACGTCCGTCTGCCTGGATAAGTTGAGCCATCCGGTTAGCCATTCCCCATTCCATGTGTGAAGTCTCCCTCCAATATGCTTGTTTCAATCGCACTTGTTGCGAAGTTTCGTCTTGCATAGGATATGGCGAGCGAGCGTAACTGTCAAGCCAATTTGCCAAATCCTTCCATCAACTGTATCATGAATTGCTGTAACTGTTCCGGGCGGCAACAAGTTATGTCCCGCCGGCGTTTGTTTGACAAATCTTTAGATTTAGACTAAAACATAGGCTCAGCATTCACAAGGGAAACGTCATCATCTTGGCCGGGCGTAACCAGGAACTGGGCTACATCGGGGGGCTATGAAAAAGAACTGCTTCAAGGCGATCATAATTGAGGATGCCAGGCACGACCTGGAGGCGAAAGTAAACGGCATATTCGATAAGCTCGCCCCCAAGAGCTTCAACGGGATGAGGGTACTGGTGAAGCCCAACATGCTCGGCCCTGCGGCTCCGGAACTCGGACATTCCACCCATCCCGAGGTGGTCCGCGCCATAGTCCGGGCGTGCCTCAGCCGGGGTGCCAAAGTCACCGTGGGAGACAATCCTGGAGGCATCAACCGTAGTTCCACGGGAGTGGCGCAGGTCACCGGCATTCTGGAAGCCTCCGAGGGCTGTTTCGCCCCCATCGGTGACAAGGTCGTCGAGATGAGGGGCAGCAAGTCCGGCCACACTCTGATGATTTCCAGGGTCGTGCTGGACGCCGACTACGTCATCAACGCGCCAATCTTCAAGACGCACGCCGGCATGTACCTGAGCGGGGCGATGAAGAACCTGTATGGCTACGTCGCCGGCGCCTGCAAAGCGCAGCTTCATCTCAAGGCGCCCAGTCGTGAAGAGTTTGCCGAGGTCCTCTGCGACATAAACGAGGTGCGGCACCCCGATCTGAACATCATGGACGCGCTGACTGTTCTGGAAGGCAATGGCCCATCACACGGAGGGGTCAAGCGTGAGGTGGGCAAGGTCTTCGCCAGCAACAACACGCTGGTCGCCGACACGGTAATGGCGGCAATGGTCGGAGTTGAGCCGATGCGGTTTCCGGTGACTAAACGTGGCCAGGAACGCGGCTTCGGCACTACAGACCTGTCCCAGGTCGAGGTCGAGGGCAACATAGTGGTCATACCCGATTTCAAGTTGCCCAATACGTTCATTGCCGAGGCCACCGAAGAAATGCTGACGCGGGCAGCTCAGGCCAACAAGATGAGGGATGATAGGCTGGCCGAACTGCTGCCGGGCCGGCTTTCGGTGAAGCCCCTGCTGGCCATCGACAAATGCCTCCAGTGTGGCGATTGCGAGGTCAACTGCCCTGCGCAGGCTCTGACTCTCGATCCATATCCTGTAATCAATGACAAGTGTATCCAGTGCTTCTGCTGCGTGGAGCTCTGCCTGGAGGGTGCGCTGGAAGTGCCGGACGTAGCTGCTTTCCGCGCCTACTAGAGGCTGTCGCATAATTGGTCGTCAAGGAGTCA
>JAUSJJ010000195.1 GCA_030647705.1 Dehalococcoidia bacterium | reverse complement strand
GGGCTGCGGAACATGACCGAGTGGTGCGGGAAGCCCAAGCCTATCGGGCATTTCGGACGGCCCTGCGCCGCTGGCGGGCCATCGTCAAGGAGCTAAACGGGCTATGGGAGGAACTGGGGGAGGCCCGAGAAGAGAGTTATCCCTTTGAGTAGAGTCACCCGGCGCTGGGCAGCCTACACCCGCAACCAGGAGACAGTGGCGGCAGCTATCGCCCGCAAGGAGTATGTAGATCTGACGCCTACTGGTGTAGGCGTGGTGGATGAGTTCTTCGCTTTGATGGACGAGGTGGGCATGATGGACCGGCTGGCTGTGGAAGGGATTTACCAGAGGCGATTAGTGCCTATGGTGTTAGAATTGACCACCTATTCTGCCAAGATCATCATGGGACTGAGCTCGCAGAATCAATTGCCTACTCATCTCTTCCGGGATGCCGGTCTGTTGCGCCGCATAGGTTATACTGCCAAGCAGGTGGACGAGGGCTTCTGCCAACGTGGGAAGGGCTTGAGCCGGCCCATTCACAAGAACACCGTAGCCGATGCACTGGAGCGCCTGACGGAGGAGGAGTCGGCGGGGATATTCGATGGGATAGCAAAGGACCTGGTTAAAGCCAAATTAGTAAAGGACACTGTCTTCAGTCTGGATGGCACGGAACTGCACACCACGCAGCACTATCCGGGGGCAGGACGGGTCACCAGCAACCGGGAGGTGAGGGATAAATGGGGGCGGGGTGGGACAGTGACGTCTACTCGCTATGGCTATCTTCTACTCTCCCTGCGGGGCGTCGATTCGGGTACCGTGGTCGCGGCCGATGTGTGCAAAATCGGAACCAGCGAGCATTCCCATGTTTTGTCTCTGGTACGACGGGCGAAAGCGGCTGGGATACAGGTGAAGATACTGTTGATTGATGGCGCTTATTGTGTGGGAGATATGCTGTGGCGGCTCAAGCATGAGGAAAAAGTGGATTTTATCGTCCCCGCTGACAGTTCCATGTGCATTACCGAGGATGCCAGGGGACTGGCTCTGCTAAAAGAAGGGGGTGTAGCCGAAGAGGATGGAGAGATTAGAGCGGTGGGGGTTCAAGGGCTGACTAC
>JAUSJJ010000194.1 GCA_030647705.1 Dehalococcoidia bacterium | reverse complement strand
AAGAAGATCGGCATAGCTCACCCTCATTGGGGAGGTCCGCCCTTCGGCATCGAGGAGGCGCTGCTGGCTGAGTTCAAAGGCGTGGATGCCATCGTCTTCGGCCACACCCACGAGGCGGACAAACGCATGATGAATGGGGTGCTGGTGCTCAATCCGGGTCAGGCCTATGCCTCGTGGGGCGTGCAGGCGACCGTCGGCTTGCTCACTATCGGTGAAGGCAAGCTCGAGGGGGAGATCAGAGTCATCAAGCAGGGTTGATAGGGCCTTCTTCCGCTCGCTTCAACATCTGCTGTGCCAGGAGCGTCAGCCACGGGGATGGCTCACGTTTCTGTCCGAAATCCCACCCGCTCCATGCTTTCCAGACCGATTCGGCAGTGAAAGCGCCATCCTCGCCTGCCTTCGACTTCACGATGCCGACCATTTCCTGCAACCGTGCGTCCCTGAACAGCCACGAGAACCGCGTGAGCACGTCCGTGACGTGCAGGATGTCGTACCAGACCAGCGGGGCTTTCAGCTTGCAGAAGTCGGTGCCCGCGAAGAACATGTAGGGGTGACGTTCCCTGCGCTGCGACCACAGCGTTAGCAGTGCTTCAGCCCCGGTGCGGCAGGCATCGCTGTCGCGCCATTCCGGCATTTGAGACAGCGCCTTGAGCATCACCAGGGTAGCGTAAGGGCAGGGGTCGTCTTTGCGGCCAAGGCCGCGGAACTTGCCCAGCTCTGGAGACACTGCGCAGGGCCAGCCGTTTTCGCGGACGAGTCCAGCGAGGTGTTTGGCCGCCGACTGCACGCGGCCGTCTCGTTCCAAGCCGAACCTGGCCAACGAGTATACCAGGAGCGGCGCATCACAGAGAGCCCAGGCAAGCTGGTCTTTCCCTGTCCCTCCGTATGCCTTGGGAATGTTCATCAAGACCTGAAACGGTCCGTCCGGCGACTGGCGCTCCATGATGCGGGCCACAATGTCCGCCATGCCGAGGTCGCTGGAACGCAAGCCGAGGTCGGCGACCAAGGTCAGTTTGTGGAGCGGATGGCCTGCTTCCTTGTGTCCTGTGAGGATCCGGCACGGCCAGCCGGCCAGTTCAGCGAGCAGGCCCTTGACCTGCGGGTGGGCAAGCATCGCTTGCCTTGCAGCCAGCACCTGGGGATGGCTTTCCGGCTGGGACAGCAGGTCAACCCTGGTCCGATACTGCACCCAGGGCGGGCCATTGAGCAGCCGGTTAGTGAGGTTGTCCATTTGGCGCTCCCGAGTCATCCCGTTCCACTCCCAGCCCCGCCTCTCCCACCAACTCGATCAGGCGCTGGTGCAGGTCAGGGCAGTACCCGGTGGCGATGTCGGGGAACTCCAGCTTGACCGAATCGTGGCTGTTTGGGATCGTGAGATGCACCTTGTCCTGGCCCTGGTAGCGCATCAGGGCAGAGAATACCCCCTGGAGACGCGTTACGTCCGCTGCGTGATTGCCGGTCTCGGCGAGTTTGATGAACAGACGATGCTTCGGTGGAGGCGGTTCCCGGCGGGCGGGCGTTCTCGTTTCAAATCCGTTGTTGGCCCGCTCGTTGCCGATCCAATCGCCTTCGTCGGGCATTTCGGGCGTGTAGAGCTTGACGCGGTCGCAGCTCACTTGAATCTCGTCTTTGCGGTTCTTGACCTTACCCTGCACCAGCAGGATATTGCCCTCGGTCCACAGGTCGGACGTTCGTTGGTAGATCTCCGGCCAGGCGGTGACTTCGATGCTGCCGTCCATGTCTTCCAGCTTCGCCGCTACGAAGGAGCGGCCGTCCTTGGTCATCAGCAGCCGCGTGAGGGTCACCCTGCCTCCGATGGTCACCGATTTTCCCGCCATCTCCGCGGTGATCTGGCCGCAGAAGGTGTCAACGTGTGGTTTCAGTTCCCTGGCAGTGGAGATGAAGGGGTCGTCGGAAAAGTTAACCCCCATCAACTCCTTCTCCCACTCCAGCTTCTCGTTGGCCGTCACGTCCTCGCCGGTGATACCCAGGTCCATCATGGGTACGGGGACATCCTGGCCAAACATGTCGAACATGGTGGACTGGTGGCTATCCTTGCGTTGCTGTTCGCGCTGCGATGCCGACATGATGCGGTCGAGGTTCTGGAGCAACGCGCCCCTCTTGCCGAAGCAATCGAAGGCGCCGGCCTTGATCAGGCTCTCCAGCGTGCGCTTGTTCACGCCGCGGAGGTCGGTGCGGCGGCAGAAGTCCTCGACGGACTTGAAAGCCCCGCCCTCCTTGCGCGCGGCGAGCAGCGGTTGCAGCGCGGCAACGCCGACGTTCTTGATCCCGGCCATGCCGAAGCGTATCGCCGTCTTGCCGTCCCTCGGCTCGATGGAGAAGTTCTCTTCGCTCTGGTTGATATCGGGCGGCAGCACCGGAATGCCCATGGTGGCGCACTCGCCGATCGCGGTCTTGACCTTCTCCGCCTGGCCCATGTCGTTGGTGAGCAGCACGCACATGAACTCTGCCGGGAAGTTGGCCTTGAAATAGGCGGTCTGGTAGGCGAGCATGGCGTAGGAGACGCTGTGCGCCTTGTTGAAGGCGTACCCGGCGAACGGCTCGATGAGGGCGAACACGTTCTCGGCCACCTCGCGAGAGAAGCCCTTCTCGATGGCGCCTTCGATGAAGGTCTGGCGCTCTTTCTTCATCACCTCCGGGATCTTCTTGCCCATGGCTTTTCGCACGATGTCGGCGTGGCCCAGCGTGTAGCCGGCGAAGACCTGGACGATGCGCAGCACCTGGTCCTGGTAGACGATTACCCCGTAGGTCTCTGCGAGGATATCGGCCAGCGCCGGATGCGGGTACTTGATCTCCTGCTCTCCGTGCTTGGCCTTGATGAAGGTGGGTATGTGCTGCAGCGGGCCCGGCCGGTACAACGCTACCATGGCGGCGATATCGCTGAAGGTCGAGGGTTTGAGGTCTTTTAGGTAGCGCCGCATGCCCGCGCCTTCAAACTGGAACACCCCGACGGTATCGCCGGAGGAAAGCAGATCGAAGGCCTTCTTGTTGTCGAGCGGCATGTTCTGGAGGTCTATCTCCACCCCGCGGGTGCGGGCTACCATCTCTCTCACCCGCTGCAGGATAGTGAGGTTGGCCAGGCCCAGGAAATCCATCTTGAGCAGCCCCACCTTGGCGATGTTGTCCATGTGGAGTTGGGTCATGGTGGCGCCCTGCTGCTCGTCCTTTGAGGCGCGTTGCAGAGGGATGTGCTGGGTCAGGGGGTCTTTGGAGATGACCACGCCTGCGGCATGGGTGCTGGCGTGCCTGGTAATGCCTTCCACCTTCATCGCGGTATCGATGAGCTTCTTCACCGCCTCGTCCTGGTTGCAGAGGTCGCGAAGCTCGCTGGTCTCCTCCATCGCCTTCTTCAGGGTCATGTTGAGCGCTGCGGGCACCAGGCGGGCCACACGGTCCGCGTCCGAGTAGGTCATGCCCAGCGCGCGGCCTACATCCCTGATGGCGGCCTTGGCGCCCAGTGTGCCGAAGGTGATGATCTGGGCGACGCGGTCGGAGCCATACTTTTTGGAGACGTAACTGATGACCTCGGCTCTGCGGTCGTCCTGGAAATCGAGGTCGATATCAGGCATCTCCTTGCGTTCCACGTTCAGGAAACGCTCGAAGACCAGTTTGGTGGCCAGCGGGTCGATGCTGGTGATCTTCAGGCAGTACAGCACCAGGCTGGCGGCGGCGCTGCCCCTGACGCCGAACAGGATGCCGCTTTTGCGCACGAACAAGACCATGTCCCAGACTACCAGGAAGTAGTTGGCGAACTGCGTCTGCCGGATAACGTCCAGCTCATAGGCCAGCCGGTGTTCGATCTCCTCGGTGACCACCGGGTAGCGCTGCTTGAGACCTTCGCGGCAGAGGTCGGTCAGATATTCGTCAGGCGTCTTGCCTGGAGGCAGCTCTATCTCGGGTAGGTGCAGCCTGCCGAACTCGAGCTGCAGATTGCACTTGTCGGCGATGTCCAGCGTGTTCGATATGGCCTGCGGCGCCTGCGAGAAGAGGTCCGACATCTCCTGCGGGCTCTTCAAGTAGAAGAAATCGCCCGGCATTTTCATCCGCTTCTCGTCGTTCACCGTGGTGTTGGTGCCGACGCAGAGCAGGATATCATGGGCGTAGGCATCGGCCTTATTGACATAATGCAGGTCGTTGGTGGCCACCAGAGGCAGTCCCAGCTCGCTGCTCATGGCCAGCATCTCGCGGTTGACCTGCTGCTGCTCAGGAATGCCGTGGTCCTGAAGCTCCAGGTAGAAATCGCCGAAGACATCCTTGTACCACAACGCGGCCTTCCGCGCTTCGTCCGGGCGTCCTTGAAGGATGAGTCGGGCCACTTCACCGCCGGTGCAGGCGGACAGTGCGACCAGTCCCTGTCCGTGCTTGGCCAGGAGATTCTTGTCGCAGCGGGGCTTGTAGTAGAACCCTTCGAGGTGCGCCTTGGTCACGATCTGCATCAGGTTCTGATAGCCTGTCTTATCCTTGGC
>JAUSJJ010000173.1 GCA_030647705.1 Dehalococcoidia bacterium | reverse complement strand
GTCAACTTCTTTGTCATACTCGATTCTCATGGTTCCTCCTAGAAACGCTTCCTCGGAGTGACCGACACCACAACAAAGCGTTCTTCCTCTTCCCTGTAGGTCAGTCTCAGAAATCGTTCGCCAATCCTTCTGTATGCATTGTAGCGGCCTTTGATGCTCGGTACAACTTTCTCGGGTTGCTCCAGGGTCTGAGTGACCTGCTCGATGGATATGTCGTGGAGACGCATCCGACGTTTTGCGTGGCGGCTCAGGTAGACCGATTTCATGTTTAGGTCTGCCCCCTCGGTCTATACTGAATCGCCTCGGCCAAGTGGGCGGCGCTAATGGTCTCGACGCCGGAGAGGTCGGCGATGGTGCGGGCCAGCTTGAGGATGCGGTGAAACGCCCTCGCGGAAAGTGTTAGCTGCTTCATGGCCGCCCGCAGCAGGGGCTGCGCGGCCGGTTCCACCTGGCAGAAGTCCCGCACCTCGACGGCGGTCATCTCGGCGTTGCAGATCAGCTTGGTTCCCTGAAAACGCCTGCGCTGAATGTCGCGGGATGCCTCCACCCGCGCCCGGATCGCCTCCGAGCTTTCGCCTGCGGCCTCTTCGGTCAGCTTCTCGTACTCTACGCGGGGCACATCGACGAACATGTCGATGCGGTCGAGCAGCGGCCCGCTGATCCGCTTCTGATATCGAGACACTATCATGGGCGAGCAGGTGCACTGCTTCACCGGGTCGCCGTAGTAGCCGCAGGGACAGGGGTTCATCGCTCCAACGAGCATGAAGTTGGAGGGGAAGGTAATGCTGCCCTGCGCCCGGCTGATGGTCACCATCTTGTCTTCGAGCGGCGCCCTGAGCACCTCCAGGCCCGCCTGCCCGAACTCCGGCAACTCGTCCAGGAAGAGGACACCGCGGTGGCTGAGGCTGATCTCGCCCGGTCGTGGGAGCCTCCCCCCGCCCACCAGGCCGGCGTGCGAGATGGTGTAGTGCGGAGCGCGGAAGGGTCGCTGGGTGATGAGTGGCGTGTCCGAAGGCAGCAGCCCGGCCACGGAGTAGATCTTGGTCACCTCAATCGCCTCGGGCATGCTCATATGCGGCAGTATCGAAGGCATTGACCTGGCCAGCAGCGTCTTACCGCTGCCCGGCGGCCCGGTCATTATCAGATTGTGCCCGCCTGCCGCAGCGACCTCCACGGCGCGTTTGGCGTGCTCCTGGCCTTTGATGTGCGCCATGTCCAGGCCGGGGTACAGCTCCGCCGAGCTTAGCTGGCTCCGGTCCGGCGTATACTCCGGTATCTCGACTTCGCCTCTCAGGTGCAGCACGAGCTGTTGCAGGGTGTCCGCCGCGATAATGCGAGGCCCTTCCACCAGCGAGGCCTCTTTGGCATCCACTGATGGAACGAATACGGTGGTGATGCCTTTCTCGGCAGCTATGGCAACCATGGGAAGTATGCCGTGGGTATGCCGCAGGCTGCCGTCCATGGAAAGCTCTCCCAGGAACAACATTCGTGAAGCATCCGCGGTGGACTGCCCGGTGCTGAGCACGATGCCTACGGCGATGGGGAGGTCGTAGGCCGGGCCGCCCTTCTTGAGGTCGGCGGGGGCCAGGTTGACCGCGATCTTCTTCATGGGGAAGATGCATCCGGAGTTACGGACGGCGGCCCTGACCCGCTCGCGGGCCTCCTGGACCATGGCATCGGGCAGACCGACGATGGTGAAGCTGGGCAGGCCGGGGGAGATATCCACCTCCACCTCTACCAGCGCTCCCTCCAGCCCCACCACGGCTGAACTCAGGACTTTAGCCAGCATGCTGCGCGAGGCTCCTTACTCAGGTTGTCGTTGGTCAAGATGGCAATGATTATACCAGAACAGAGAACCCTGCAACACGTCAGGCCGGCGCATCTGAGCGTCGCCCTAGGCCGGGCCCCCGTCCTCCCCCACGGCGTTCTCGATGATCTCCAGGCGGGCGACCTTGCCGGAAGAGTCGACCTCTACGGCCACCACATCGATGCGCCACTCCGGGGGCAGCCCCTCGTGTGTCTGCAGGTAGGTGTGGGCCAGGTTGACCAGCCTCTGCCTCTTGGCCGGCGTCACCGACTCCTCCGGCGTGCCCAGATTGGGGCTGCTCTTGGTACGCACTTCCATGAAGGCCAGACATCCGTCCTTCTCAGCAACGATATCTATCTCTCCGGCGGCGCAGCGGAAGTTGGCCTCACGGATGCGATAACCCTGGCCGGCCAGATGCCGGCGCACCACCCATTCTCCCCAGGCGCCCAGCCGCCTACGTCTCTGCGACATCGATGCCGCAGGGGAACAGCCCGCTAACCATGTCTTTGACCGGAGAGAACGACCTGCGGTGTATGGGACACGGCCCCAGCCTTCGCAGGCTATCGAAGTGCTCTGCCGTTCCGTACCCCTTGTGCCGGGCGAAGCCGTAGCCGGGGAATTCGCCGTCCAGCTCGCACATCAGACGGTCGCGGCTGACTTTAGCCATGATCGAAGCGGCCGCGATGGAGGCACAGAGACGGTCGCCCTTAATGATGCTTCGCTGAGGGATGTTCACTTCGAAAAGGCGCACCGCGTCGATGAGCAGAAAATCGGGCGGCGGCTTCAGACGGGATACCGCCTGGCGCATGGCCAGATGCGTAGCCCTGGCGATGCCCTGATCGTCGATAACCTCTGAGGTACAAACGCC
>JAUSJJ010000171.1 GCA_030647705.1 Dehalococcoidia bacterium | reverse complement strand
GGGCGGTTCAGCGTGATCAGCGCCACGCGGTCCTTCTTGGTGTAGATGATCTGCTTCAAATCCATGAATAGACCTCCACAAAAAGGCTGTATTGGGACAACAGATGCGATATCGCAATTTGTACCACTCCAGGACAGCGGTGTCAACTAGCGCAACCAACCCGAAATCAGAGACTGCCCCACGTAGGGCAGGTTTCCCAACCTGCCCGCCCGCAACGGTCGGGTTAGGAAACCCGACCTACCAGCTCCGAAATAGGTAAGCCATTCACCCCGAATTACGTACCGTCACCAATGGAAAACCGGCGCCGGATGTGTCAGTGTTGATCATATGGCTTTGGCGCTTGCCGCCAGGGTCACGCCGAAGACTAAACTGGGAGGTGTCGAGATGTTGTCAAACGCACAGGTGATGCCCACGCTGCCGGCGGTCGACCTGAAGCGAGCCAGGAAGTTCTACGAAGAGAAGCTTGGCCTGAAGGTAACGATGGAGGACCCATCCCCTGGGATGGCGCTGCAGTGTGGCAAGGGCACCATGATCTATGTCTATCAGCGCGCGGCGACCAAAGCCGACCATACGGCGGCCTCGTTCGTGGTGGATGATATCGAGGCGGAGGTGAAGGCGCTGAAAGGCAAAGGCGTGAAGTTCGAGGAATACAACATGCCGGGGATGAAGACGGTGAACGGCATCGCCACCATGGACAAGACAAAGGCGGCCTGGTTCAAGGACACCGAGGGCAACATACTGGGGGTAACTCAACTGCCGAAGTAGACGCGCCTGCGCTGCCGAGCTACCCTGCTGTTTTCAACTCGGCGCCGCCGGTGCAGCCTGCCGGCCAGGAAGTGAGAGAATGAGGCAGTGAGGCAGTGCTTCCCGCGAAACTATCCCGATTTCATCGGGACAAATCCCCCTTAACAGGGTGTCGAAAAACACCCTTTAGACCATCCCCCAACCCCCTCCTGACCAGGAAGGGGCGATTTGGAGCTGGGGGACACCCCCAGACCCTCGTCAAAGGGGCTCTGCCCACTTGAAACCCCCTTTATTGGACAGCCTGTGAATCCCCTTTTCGCGGGAGCCCGGAGATATCCGGTAGTTGAATTTGTCTACCTGCTCCCCTATAATTCAAAGTATGAGCAAATTAATAGAAAAGCTAGAACGTACCACAGAAGCACAGGTAATGCCGCTCGGCTTCGGCGCGGCGCGGGCCCGCCAGAAAAGCGCTCCGATGCTGGTCATAGCCAGGTTGTCGGGGCCGGAAAGCAAGACGATCAAGAGCGTCCAGGATGTGGCCGACGCGCTGCTGGCGCCGGTGGGGAGCTGGGACAAAACAGGGACCAGCCAGATGCGGCACTTGGCCAAGGCGGCCGGGGATACGCCCTGGGGCGTGGTCGCCGCCGGCCTCACCTCACAGAACGTGGCGACGCTGGTCGAGTTGGGCTGCGATTTCGTCGTGTTCGGGGAGTCTGAGACCCAGGCTGCTGTGCTCGACAGCGAGAAGATCGGCAAGGTAATTGAGGTCGACGCGTCGGACGCGGACAGCCTTCTTCGCGTGGTCGAGAGGCTACAGGTGGGGGCTGTGATGTCCAGCCTGGGGGAGATGTCATCCCTGACCGTGCATCAGGTGCTGGTCTGCCAGCGGGTAGCGGCGTTGGTCCGCAAGCCGCTTCTGGTGCCGGCGCCCGCGGACATAGCAGCGCCGGAGCTTCAGGCGCTGTGCCGCGCCGGGGTAAGAGGCCTGGTAGTAGATGCCGAGATCGAAAACGGCAGGGAGCTGATCTCCAAACTGAAGGAGTCCATTGCATCCCTGCCTGCCCAAAAGAAGACAAGCGGAGAGAAGTTCCACGCGACGCTGCCCTCGATTTCGGAGCCGGCCGCCAAGCCGGAAGAGGACGACGAAGAAGAAGAGGGCTAGACCCTGGGCAACACGAAGCTGAGGACTATCAGGATAACCGCGATCGCTCCAACCATCGCTCCGATCCAGCGAAGCTCCGTCACCACGTGCCGGTAGCGTTCAGGTGAAGGCTTCGGCGAATGGGCGGTCTTCACCGCCGGGGCGGGCCGCACCTGAGTGACGGACGTGGCGGTCACAGCCGGCGCCGCAGTCGAAGTCGCGGCCTCGGTAGGAGTGACTGCTGGTCGGCGTCGCCTCCTCTCCCTGTGGAACTGCGCCGAAGACTTGGTTGAAAGGTGCCTGGGGTGCTTTGGCATTCTTATCCCCTCGCGATCTAAGTGATTAGTGAGCCCATTGTTTCCCGGAAGGCCACAATGACCGGGTTTACTATGTCACAATTTGCGCACAGTGTCAAGGCCGGCGCGCGTCCCAGGAACCGCGAGCGATCCGTGCGAACAGACGCCCTGACCTGCCGGCTCTCAAGCACCTCCTGCTCTCCTCTCTGAGAAGACGGCCACCTCCCCTCCCTCGTTTTCCCGCCGGGCCGCTGCTGTTGCACCCACGGGCGGGAATGCTATAATCCCTGTATGTTACAAGGAGGCTGACCATCGCCGAGAACTCCGGGATGCCGGGAACACGAAATGCAGAGGAGATATCACTCCGGCGCAGGTTCTTCAGCAAACGGACACTGGTCTCGTTTGCGATCGCCTTCGGCATCATCGTCTTCGTCGTCCTCCGGCTGGATATCAGCCTGAGCGCCTTGTGGCAAGACCTGACGCAGGCCGACCTCTTGATGCTGCTTGCCGGTTTCGCTTCCTACTACCTGGCTCTACCGGTACGGGCCATTCGATGGCGCATCATCCTGAACAACGCCACAGGCAAGAGCAGCGACACGCGCATGCCCTCCCTGCTGGGCCTCGGCGAGATCATCCTTCTCGGCTGGCTTGCCAACAACATCGTTCCCGCCAGGCTCGGCGATGCTTACCGAGCCTACCTGTTGAAGAAAAACGCCGCTTGCGGTTTCACGCTGACGCTGGGCACAATCGTCGCAGAGCGCGCGATCGAGCTCACCGTGCTGGTCAGCATGTTTGCCTTGACTGCCTTCCTGGCCCTCCAGGGTCGTTTCAGCGGCGCCACCACCGGGCTGATCCGGATCGGGGTGCTCCTGGCAGCGGCGATCGTCGTGGCAATCCTGGCGTTGTGGCTCTTCGGAAGCGGACTCAAGCGCCTTCTGCCGTCAAGGGCACACGCCATCTACGATGTGTTCCGCGAAGGCACCCTGGGCAGTTTCAGGAGACTGCCACTGCTGGTCCTGCTCACCACGGTCATCTGGATCATGGAATCCGGCCGGCTATGGTTCGCCGCCCAGTCACTGGGCTTTCCGTTGGCGCTGGACGTGGCGATTTTTGTGGCGCTGGCAAACTCGCTTCTAAGCGCCTTCCCGTTGACCCCCGCCGGCCTGGGCGTGGTCGAGGCGGGCGTGGTGGGATTGCTCATGGTCTTCGTCACGAAAGACCAGGCGGTATCGATCACGGTCCTTGACCGGATCATCAGCTACTGGAGCATCATCTTCGTGGGCCTGGCCCTGTTCCTGGTGACCCGAAGGAAGTGATCGGCCTGTTTCTGGGAACACGGCCTCTGCCCATCTGGAGCAGGGCGGCGTTTGTCAAGACAGAGACTTCGGAGGTAGTGTGTCAGTTTAGATTTGACGGGCTGCAAGGGGTGTGCTAACCTTGAACCATGATTAAGCGGTCAAGCAAGAAGAAGGAACACGACTTCGCTGTAACTGCCTTCCGTGTGGTTCAAGAGGCTACCAAAGAGCCAGAGGAAGCCCCAGACCCCAGAGCCTAAGCCAGAGGGCAAGAACCCTGCGGCGGTCGCGCTGGGCCATCTAGGTGGCAAGAAGGGCGGACCCGCAAGGGCCAAGAAGCTGACGCCGGAGCAACGCAAAGAGATCGCCAAGATAGCCGCAACAGCTCGATGGAAAAGGATGCCCCCCCTTAAGCTAGCTCGCATGGGCAGCGGGGCCGTTCTTTCTCCATTCAATGTCATCGTTGAAGTCGATCTCGATCTGGAGAGGTTCTTCGTCTGGGTGAGGTCGAGATGCCTGAAATGGTCGATGAGCGGATAATTGTTTTATCCTGCACGGATTCAGGAGATCGTCATATCCGCCTACGCTCAAGAATCCACCCTATATCGCTGTTGCAAGAAGGTCTCTAGACAGCAACTCTCATTCGTTCAATCCAGGGGCCTATCCCAAGAACCTTGATCCCTGAAGGCAAGAATGTTGTGGGTGGCGTGTGCTCATCCCACCACGAACGGTTCCAATAATCGCGCTTCTTGCGCAGCCGACCTACACCACCTTGTAGACCGCATCGCCCGGCCGCACCCGGTCAGTGACCTTGATCCCTATAGCGTCGCCGGCCTTGGCCTCCTGCACCGTCGCGTTGTGAATCTGCATCGATTGCACCACCATCTCCAAGTCAGTGGTGTGCCCCTTGATATGTATCTTGTCCCCCACCTTCAACTGTCCCGTGAGATCGATCCCCGCCACCACAGGTCGCGCAAAGAAGTCAGACACTTTGCCGATTTCTACTTCCGGCATGACGATCCTCCTTTTCCCTCGATAGGCCGCTCGAACTGCGGCCGGCTCACCCGTTCCAGGCGCCCTCACCTATCAAAGACACGAAGCGACAGGCCCCCAGCTCTTTGACCACATCCTGGCCGCCCTTCCTGGTCACCTTCAACAGTTGCTGGTCCCAGCGGCTGCCTACAGGTACGACCAGGCGACCGCCATCGCGAAGCTGGCTCAGCAACTCCTCCGGAACGGAAGGCGCCCCTGCCGTCACCATGATGGCATCGTAGGGAGCGCCGGCGGGCCATCCCAGCGTCCTCCCTGACACGTGAAACTCGATGCTCTGGTAGCCGAGGCGCTTCAGCAGCTTCTCCGCTCCCTCCAGGAGCGCGGAAAACCGCTCCACGGAGACAACACTGCCGGCAAGCTCCGCCAGTATCGCCGCCTGGTACCCGCTGCCAGTGCCAACCTCCAGCACTTTCTCCTTGCCGGTCAACTCGAGTTCCTGGGTCATCAAGGCCGCAATGAACGGCTGCGAGATGGTCTGCCCTTCTCCGATGGGCAGTGGTATGTCCTCGTAAGACAGGTGCTGGCTGGCAAGAGGGACGAAAAGCTCACGGGGCACTTTATCCATGGCTTTCAGCACGCGCCTATCGTGAATCTCCAGGCCCAGCCCTGCCAGCAGCTTCTTCCGTGCCGCCTCGAAGTCCATAGCCGTTACTCTCATAATTCAATCCGCCAGTGGCCCGAATATACCACAAAACGAGAGCGGGCGGCAAGAACACACCTGTCATTCTTGAGGGAGTCCCACCGCTTGGGGACGACCGAAGAATCTCGTGTTCCGGGTCGCATGGGGTTACTAGTCTACTGTTTCGCAAATGACTTGACAATGAGTCACTGATGGTTCAAGATAGTTGGCATGTGGAATGCAGTCGATCCGTTGGCCATATCTGGTGAACAGCGTCGAGTTCTTGAA
>JAUSJJ010000165.1 GCA_030647705.1 Dehalococcoidia bacterium | reverse complement strand
ATGATGTCCTGAGGCTCCACCTTGTACTTGCGGCTGAGTTGGGCCACCGCGTCACCGCTCAAGTTCATGAAAGTCTGCGGCTTGGCCAGCACGACTTCTTCGCCAGCGATGCGTCCGGCGCCGGTCTTGGCCTTGCCCTGGCGTTCGTTCAGCTTGATGCGGTGCTTTTTGGCGATGGCATCCAGGCACATGAACCCGATATTGTGGCGGTTATCGGCGTACTCACGTCCCGGATTGCCCAGTCCAACGATAAGTTTCATCTACTGCCTTGCTATCCTCACTGTAAATCGGTCGACCTCTCCTGCCAGGCATCTCATCACGTCATTCCCGCGAAGCCTGTCCCGTACTTGATACGGGAGCGGGAATCCAGGAGGCCCCTGATCTGGTTTCCGGCTTTCGCCGGAAAGACGATTGATGGGCACTCCGCCGCCCTCGTCCCTATGCCCCAGGCTTCAGCCTGGGGTATTGAAATGATTGGGAAAGCCCCTTGCTTCTGGGCCCCGACTTTCATCGGGATGGACGGCGTGTGCTTGCGACCGCGTCTTCCCTACTTCTCCACAATCAACTCCAGGAACTCCTGCTCAGAGAGGGTCTTGGTCCCCAGCTCACGGGCCCGGTCGACCTTGGAGCCAGGGTCTGCTCCCACTACCACATGAGTGGTCTTCCTGGTCACAGTGCTGCCCACGCGACCACCAAGCTCCTTGACGCGCGCCTCCGCTTCTTCGCGGGTGAAATGCTCCATCTTGCCGGTGATGACAAACTCCTTGCCCGCCAGGGGAAGCTCCGCGGCCTTCGGCTTCTGCTCGGCCTCCAGCCTGACGCCGGCTGCCTTCAGCTTCTCGATCACCTTGCGGTTAGGCGCCTGTCGGAAGTAAGCGGCAATGCTTTCGGCTATCTTGGGCCCGATGCCCTGAACCTGCATCATCTCCGCTTCGGAAGCGCTAGCCAGCCCGTCGACGCTGCCAAAATGCTCGGCGAGCAACTCCGCCACTTCGCTGCCTACGTGCCTGATGCCCAGGGCGAAAATGACACGCGCCAACGGCCTCTGCTTGCTGGCCTCGACGGACTTCAGGATGTTCGAGGCGCTCTTATCGCCCATGCGCTCCAGGGTCAGCAATTGCTCTTTGGCAAGATAGTACAGGTCGGCGGGGTCTTTCACCAGGCCGGCTTTGAGCAGCGTGTCGCACATGGACTCGCCGATGCCCCTGATATCCATGGCGCCACGGGAGACGAAGTGCTTCAACTGCTCGTAGATTTGCGCCGGGCAGACGCTGTTGGTGCACCGCGCCATCGCTTCGCCCTCGGGCCGGATCACCTCCGCGCCGCAGACCGGGCACTTCCTGGGCATCTGGAAGACCTTCTCGTGTCCGGTGCGTTTGCTCAGCACCGGGCCGACCACCTCGGGTATCACCTGCCCTGCCCGCTGCACGATGACCGTATCGCCGATGCGGATGTCCTTGCGGTGGATATCGTCCTCGTTATGCAGTGCGGCGGCCTTGATGAACACACCACCCACCGCTAACGGCTCCAACTCGGCCCAGGGATTGAGGCTGCCGGTGCGCCCCACGTTTACCTCGATTCTCAACAGCCTGGTGGTCACCTGGATGGCCGGAAACTTATAGGCGATGGCCCAGCGCGGCTCCCGGCCCACGTCGCCCATGCGTTTCTGCAGCGTCATGGGGTTGACCTTCGCTACAATGCCGTCGGCGTCATAGTCCAGGCTGTCCCGGCGTTCCAGCCAGACGCGGTAGTAGTCCTCGACTTCATCAATGCTCGCGACCAACTTGCTGTGCGGGTTCACCTTGAAGCCGAGCGACTTCAGCCGCTGCAGTATCTCCCAATGAGTGTCAGGCATGGAGCCTTCCGGCTCGGCGTAGCCCAGTGAATAGATATACATGTCCAGGGGCCGATGGGCGGTGATGCGCGGGTCAAGCTGCCGCACCGAGCCCGCGGCGGCGTTGCGCGGGTTGGCGAAGAGCGGCTCGCCCTTGCGTTCCCGTTCCTCGTTGAGGCGCTTGAAGCCGGCCCTGGTCATAATCACCTCGCCGCGAACCTCGAACCGGCGGGGGGCGTCTTTCGACACAGAAAGCGGTATGCTCTTGATGGTCCTCAGGTTCTGGGTGACGTTCTCGCCCTTCAAGCCATCGCCGCGCGTGGCGCCGGTGACGAACACGCCGTTCTCGTAGGTGAGTGCGATGGCGAGGCCGTCGAACTTGTGCTCACAAACCAGGTCGAAACTCTGGCCGGCCAGCGCCAGCGGACGCTGGCGCCACGCCTTCAGTTCGTCGAAGGTGAACACGTTGCCCAGGCTGAGCATCGGCGCCGGATGCCGGACCTCGCCAAAGGCGGCGACCGGCTCCGCGCCGACGCGCTGGGTTGGCGAATCGGGAGTGACCAGCTCCGGATGCTCCGACTCCAGCTTGACCAGATCGCGCATCAGGGCATCGTATTCGGAATCGCTGATCTCCGGGCTGTCCAGCACGTAGTAGCGATTATTGTGGT
>JAUSJJ010000160.1 GCA_030647705.1 Dehalococcoidia bacterium | reverse complement strand
GAAGTTGTCAAGGAGCAGTGCGCTACCCAGAAAGAATGGCAACTTTTTTGTCTCGATATTAGAGGCCCTTTAAAATACGCAGCCACCGGAATGCCAGGAGATATTTTCTGGAAATCAAGATTGAGGGACCCGATAGAGCGGTTCCTCAATTCGGAGTCTCTCTTTATTGACGAAGATGGGACACTACGAATGGTTAGCCAATTGCTTGTTGTCGATGACCTAATTCTTGAGATAGTGGGCAAAGATATTCTGGAGAAGGCAACGGGAAGGAAATTCGCAGACCGTATAATCAAAGAAAAGCTTCGCGCGACGTCCTTAAACATTTACAACATTTTGCACTTGCCCCTGGTTTGGGATGCACTTAGAGAGGTCCCCAACAAGTTAGTGGCCCTGTATAGGCGTTTAGTTGACCTTTCCTCCAACGATATTAAAGGCCGCGGGGGACAAGATACCCCACTTGCCCAAATAGTTTTTGTCCTTGGAGACGATAAACAACTATATCCACCAGGGCAGATAACAATGTTCGGGACTGAACTCGACCATATACCTGGGTTCTTGCGGGCCTTGATACCCCAAGGAGGGCGCGCATTGCACCCGGAAATTGCCAAAGACGCCGAAGCTGTTCAACAACTGAAAAAATGCGGTGTCACTGTTGTGGACGGTGAGAATATACGAAACTTAGTTAGAAACTTGCTTGACACCATAACGGGGACGCAACAATGCCCTCCGGGATGGAATTACCCTGATGATGTTATCCGTGCGACGTTATTTCTCGCTGCGGTAGAACATTTCCAAGTGCGTCGCCTTGTGGCCCATAGTGGAACTATGGAGGAGCCACAACACCTTTTCGTTCCAGGTAGTGTTTTGGATTGGGCGCCGCTTTGGCAGGCTAATCTGCTCCCAGGGTTCCAGCCGGTGCATGAGAAATATCTTGACGCTGGCTGGCTGGCAGCCAACGGGCTTACTGAGGATGGGTTGAAGCTTTATTTGAAGAACCTGGGGGTACACGGATTTGAAAATGATAAGGATAAACCCCTTATTGAGGCGGCTGCCGAGGCGATAGCTATGAAGAAACTGGGCGAGCAAGGGCACAAGTTGGCGAAAGTCACCCAACGTGACAAGCTTGGCTATGACTTTGAATGTAAAGACCACTGTAATAAGGTTTTCGAAGTAAAAGGCATGAGCCAACCTCGCGATGAGACCCTACCACAGAGTGAAACCAACGCGGCACAACAGCGACAAAATGACTACATCTTGGTGTTCGCCTATAACCTACCCTCCAGACCCAATGCAGTTGGATACAAGGTTGTTACAAATCCAGCAACTATCTGGGAACCAGTGGAAATAGCTCGCATTGCGAAAGATAAATGGCTTAAGGCATAGTTCGCCTATTTCTACTGAGTGGCAAATATATGCAGTGATAAGACCGACCGGAGCAATAATTACGGACTCGGTTACATAGGTCCCTACACAAAAGAGGAGTCTATGATCGTTCTTCTGAGTGACAGGCTCCAGGGACCGACCCCGGCATAGGACTATCCCTGCCTTTTCTAGGACGCGCCAGACCACCAACATGACGCCGGCCGGTTGACCATCGGTAGGGATGGCAGGGTGGCAGTGGCCCCCTCTGCTATTAGCTTGGGATATGACAACTATTTTGTAACTAACCCACGCGGTCATATTCAACGAGAAAGGTCCTCCCACCCAGCGGCCAGTCTAAGCCATATCTGGTTTTTTTGCTAACATTTTGCTAACCAACCCTGTAGCACGCCCTGTTACAGGCCCTACTTAGGCGGCACGATTATGGTCTCCGCCAGATACGAAAAGTCACGGCCTGACGCAGCCCAACCCTATCCAGGACGAAAGGCTTAGAACTTCGGAACCGCTGGCCCCCAAAACTACCCCGCTCCTGTTTCGAAGAAATAGGGAATTATGTGATTGTGTGGTGTTCTCACCGACAGACAGGACTATCGCATTTACCTGGTAAAACCTTGTCAACCAAGAACTTGGTAAACGCATCCCGCATGTCCGAAGTTAAGGACTCCCTCTCCGTCATAAGGCGCTTGATGTCTGCAACGGGTCTGCTTCTCGCAAACTTAGGCATGAGTTTCTCGTGCCGTTTGATATATGCCTCTCCATCTTCCTTGGTCGCCGCCAGGCCAAGACAGTTGTCACCGTATCGGACTTTGAATAGCCCCCTTTCGAAAGGCTGGTTATTGTACTCCCTGCTGTCATGGTAGTCATCCAATATCACCCTCCAGATACTCTCACTAAACCATGTCGTTAATCCTGCACTCTTTATCCGGTCTGGGTCGGCAAGAGGGTTTCGTTTCCCGACCGGCTCTTGGCTAAGCTTTTCAACCGCCCGGTCTATCCTGTTCAACAGATGCGCGCGTGCCTTTAACTCCTTACCACCAATTTGCTTCCACCTCTTAATGCCCTTCTTCGTGCCCTCCAGCAGCCAGCGATAAGAACTGGACTGGAGGTGCTGGTGCAGGTAATCTCGCACTATCCTGATTTCTCGGTCTGTGTTAACTTCCAGTGGGCAGGTGAGACAAACGGTTCCTCCCTTATTGACTTGCCACAATAGGTAATAGTAGCTACTGCCATCCAGGTCCCATAAGCTCATCCTGTGCAGTCCCGACCCCCGGTCATCCAATGTCTTTGAATCGTTCAGGTGCCTAAGCCGGAACCCTAGGTAGGGAGTAAGTTCGTCGCTCCATCTCTTGACTAGACGATTCATTTCTTCGTGATGTTCTACCCACAGCTTGGACGTGGTCACGGCAGCTTGCACTGGGCTGACCAACGCTGAAGGGATTTCGAGCGGCTGCACGGCTTTTGGCAAAGCAGGGGGGGTGTCACCGCCATGACTGCTGGGAGTGTTAACTTCCGCTACGTTGGGCATTGAACCTTGGGCTTGGGTCTCGGTTGCCCCATTCTTGCTAATGAACTCATTCAATGCATCTTCGGAGATAAGCCACTTGCGCCCGTTAGGAGCCTTCTCAGCGGCAAGTTCGCCAATTCTACACTTCTGCCTCAGCCACCGGTCAGAATAGTTGATTCTCTTGGCAGCCTCGTTGATCGTCAACATAATCTATCCTCCGTCAATAATGCCGTTATTTCCGCTCAATAATTCCGCTATTTCCTATCATTTCCGCGATTTGAAATTGATTCCACAGGGTAAGTATTGTCATACTTAACTTAGTGTAGCACGGAGGAGGGTTTTGCACATGGGCGCAATTTTTCAACGAACAATTGGAGTGGTAGGGGGAAGCAGCTTGATGATAACTCTCCCCAAAGCGTGGCTTAAATTCCACCATCTCGCGGCCGGAGACAAGGTAGAAGTGGTTTCCAATGGGAGGCTGGTGATTAGACCTATAAAGCGGCCTAAGGGCAAGGAAGATGTCGAAGTCAAAGCCTGAAGTGCGCGTGACGGTGGAAGTCCGTCCCCAGCCGCCAACGCCGGCCCAGCTCGTGGCGTGGGCTCGTGCCTGGAGGCTACTCGCAGCTATGCCCATGCCCCTGGCGGCTGCACCGGCACCGGCGCAGGCGCAGAAGGGAGAGGGAGAGGTGACCGAGACCCCGAAAAGAGGTGAGTCCCAATGATGGCGAAACCGTGGCTCACCGTGGCGCTTGCATATCACAAGCTAGGGAAGCCCGTCATCCCTCTTTGCCCCCCTGACCATGCGCGCATGTCTGAGAAGCATCTTCAGAAGTGCGAAAAGCCCGGCAAGACCCCTCTAGTGGCCGGGTGGCAGCGATATTGCCGTGAGCTTCCGTCAATTGATGACCTAAAGACCTGGGCGCGGCAATGGCCGCAGGCGAACATCGGAGGACCTACCGGACCGCTATGGGGCGTCGCTCTGGACGTGGACATCAAGAACGGCGGGACGGACACCCTCCGAGAACTAGTGGCGGTGCATGGCTCTCTACCATCAACTGTTGAAAGCTTGACAGGGGGCGGCGGCAGGCACATCCTCTTTCAACACGTGTCGGGCCTCAAGAACGCTGTGGCCTTGGCACCCGGTCTTGATCTCCGAGCGGAGGGCGGCCAAATCTGTTTGCCACCGTCAGTCCATGTGTTCGGCAGCGCCTACGCGTGGGAACTGTCCTCACACCCGGCGGAGGTGGCGATAGCGGCGATGCCTGTCTGGTTACTGGACATAGTATTAAAGGCCGAAGAGAGGCCAGATACCCTCTGCAGTAGCGGCAACGGCCATGCTTGGATCGTGGAAGCCCTGGCGGGCGTGCCTGAGGGCGAGCGTGATGACACCTGCATCCGGCTTGCCGGGTACTTCCGCAACTTGTTGCCGCTGGATGTGACTCTGAGCATACTCCGAATGTGGGGCAAGAACTGCCACCCTGTATTTCCACCTGACGTGGTAGAGCTAAAAGTGCAGAGCGCCTACCGCTATCCACAAAATGGAGTTAACGGTCATCCGCGGGCCGTCGTGAACGACTGGGTAAGGGGGCAGGAATGACTCGAAGCTATACCGTTGCTAAAGGGGTCTACACCTTCCCTGGAGAAACAGCTCAGCTTCAGCTTCGAGTGGTTCAACGCGGGCGATACGGGCAACTGTTTGCACTTGCCACATTCTTGACGCCCGACGGCAAAGGAGTTCTCGCTCAGGGGCGCGGAGACCTGAGCGCTCCCCGATTCCAGCATGAAATAGCTGCCCAGGCGGCGCAGCGGAATAGCAGGCAGACGGCAATCTATGAGGATGCCATTCTCGCAGCCTCTCTTGCACTTCAGAACGACCCGGACGTTTCGCCTGCACTGCCGCCTCCAGCTATTGTGCGGTGCGTGGACTTTATCAAGGGAGTTCGACCATCAGGTCCCGCCGTGGTGGACGGCCTGCTGGAGCGTGGCGGGCTATACGGCCTCGCATCGAAACCTAAGTGCGGGAAAACGTTACTAGCCATGAACTTGGCAGTCGATGTGAGCAGGGGCAACCCGTGGTTGGGTAGGCCGACAAGGCAAGGGCGGGCCATCCTATTTCAACTTGAAGACAGTGAGCGAACCTTAAAGAAGAGGCTGGAAGCTATGACCGGAGGCAGCTTCCCCCAAGACCTCTGGATTCACGCTACCCCCTTCAAGCTGGCTCCAGAAACGTATGATGCGACCGTGGAGGCGTGCCGGGGGGCATCCCTCATCATCTGCGATCCAATCATCCAGGCTGGGGAAGTACAGGACTGGAACAGCCAGGCTGAAGTCAGAGGTACATACGATCTATGGCGGCGGTTGGCGCGGGATACCGATGCCGCTGTAGTGGTGGCTGCCCATCACCGTAAGATGTCGGGCGATTTCGGAGACCAGATGGCGGGCAGCATACAGGCACAAGCAACTGTTGACGGCATCCTGGAACTCTATAGGGACTCGCACCTGGAGAAATTGGAGCGAAAACTGTCATTCACGGGTAGGGACTGGGCGGATAAAGAGTATGAAGTGATCAGGCTGGACCCCACCACGTTGACATGGACATGCAGCGGAACTTTCAAACAAGCGATGGAGGCTGAAAAAGAGGTTCGGCGTGCAGAGAAGAGGGAGGAGGTGTTAGCATCTCTGCCGGACGCGGCCCCTGGACTGACTTATGAACAGTTGGAGGCGACTACGGGTCTGGGCCGGAACCGCATTAGGGATAGCCTGGAGGCTCTAGGCAACCGAGTTGCTAAGGGCGGGAAGCCGCGTAGTCCAAGGGATCCGCTGCGATTCTGGAGGGCCGCTTGAGTAGTTGCACGACCACTATATATATAGTGCCTGTGCAACTACTTCAAAGCTGGAAGGGGTCTTCCTGAGTGGTAGCTCTGGCCATGCCAGGGCCTGTGCTGGTGGCTTAGGTGGGGCGTGTGCGTCAGCACATTTCCTGAAACCGGGGTTTGTTTTTCTGTCTATATGTCATGCCTCAGATAGGGGCGGGCCTAAACTGGACAAAGTTCAATGAAAACATGGCTTCTAAATTGCAAAAATAGGGGGGTATTCGCCCTGGGACGTGTTTGATACCCCCTGGGCCAGATAGGACATAAAGATGAGATGTGCCACTTACTGCCGAATCAGCACTGAGGACCAGTGCCTTGAAAATCAGGAACGCGAGCTCCAAGCATGGGCCGACAGGGAGGGGCATGCCATTGTTGCCCGGTACTCTGACGTTATGAGCGGTGCGCGCCGGCGTGAGTCCCTTGATGACCTCTTTGACACAGCCCGACGGCATAAGTTTGACATAGTGGCGATATGGAGTCTGGATCGTCTCACCAGGGAAGGACCACTGGCTACCCTTCTCTACATTCATCGTCTCAATTCTTTAGGTGTTCGCGTTTACTCCCACCAGGAGCCATACCTCGACCCCAAGTTGCCCTTCTATGAGAGTATCATAAGCCTACTGGCCGATATTGCCCGGTGGGAGCGTTTACGGCGCTCCGAACGCACAAAGGCGGGCATGGCCAGGGTCGCCAGGACGGGGACAAAATCAGGGCGCCCCATCGGACGGCCTCGGAAAAGGGTAGGTCAGAGCATAGATTCAGCGGGCTATATCTGACGACTTACCAGGGAAAAGGTTCCTTTTTCGGGCTGAGCGCGTAGAATGGGCGCGTCGCGTTATTTAGCTGTGAGGGGGTGTTCCCGTGCCTGAGTTAACTAGTATATCGTTTCACAATACTATTTA
>JAUSJJ010000158.1 GCA_030647705.1 Dehalococcoidia bacterium | reverse complement strand
GTCAAGGACAACCCCAGGCCGGACCTGGCGCTGGGCACGATTGGAGAAGGCGCCATCCAGGGAATACCCAGGTTCTTCGACCTGCCGGAGCTCAAGCCACAGGTGCGCATCGTACTGCGGAACTGCGGCAACATCGATCCTGAGAGCATCAATCAGTACATCGCCACCGGCGGCTACAGCGGCTTCGTCCGGGCACTGAGCATATCGCCCGACGCTGTCATCGCCGAGATGAAGAAGTCCGGGCTTAGGGGTCGTGGCGGCGCCGGATTCCCCACCGGTCAGAAGTGGGAGTTCTGCCGCAAATCCCCCGGGAATGAAAAATACGTAATCTGCAACGCCGACGAAGGCGACCCCGGGGCGTTCATGAACCGCTCCCTCCTGGAGGGCGACCCGCATTCGGTGCTGGAAGGGATGCTCGTCGGGGCCTACGCCATCGGCGCCACCGAGGGCTATATCTATTGCCGCGCCGAATACCCGCTGGCTATCGACAGGCTGAACATCGCCCTGCGCCAGATGACGAAGTTGGGCCTGCTCGGGGACAAGATTCTCGGTTCGGAGTTCAGTTTTCATATCAAGATCAAAGAGGGCGCCGGAGCGTTCGTCTGCGGCGAGGAGACAGCGCTGATGGTGTCCATTGAGGGCAAACGGGGCATGCCGCGTTCCCGCCCGCCGTTTCCCGCCAATTCGGGGCTCTGGGGCAAGCCCACCAATATCAACAACGTGGAGACATGGGCAGACGCCGCTGCCATCATGCAGAAGGGCGCCGAGTGGTACGCCGGCTACGGCACGGAGAAGAGCAAGGGCACCAAGACCTTCGCCCTGGCGGGCAAGGTGAAGCGCACCGGACTGATCGAAGTGCCCCTGGGCATCCCGATTCGTACCATCGTCTATGACATCGGCGGAGGCATTCTCAACGACAAGAAGTTCAAGGCGGTGCAGACGGGTGGCCCCTCGGGCGGCTGCCTGCCGGCCAGCGCCCTGGACCTGACCGTGGACTACGAAGCGCTGGCGGGCGCTGGCTCGATCATGGGCTCCGGCGGCCTCATCGTCATGGATGAGGAGACCTGTATCGTGGACCTGGCCCGCTACTTCCTGGACTTCACCCAGAACGAGTCCTGCGGCAAGTGCGTGCCCTGCCGCGTGGGCAGCAAGCTGATGCTGGACATGGTGGACCGCTTCACCAAGGGCAAAGGCACGCCGGAAGACCTGGACACGTTGCAGAGGCTGGCACAGACAATCAAGACGGGCTCGCTCTGCGGCCTGGGCCAGACCTGTCCCAATCCGGTGCTGACCACTCTTCGCTACGCTCGTGAGGAGTACGAGGCGCACGTGAAGGATAAGCGGTGTCCTGCCGGGGTATGTAAGGAACTGATCAAGTTCTACATCCTGCCCGATAAGTGCCAGGGTTGTCAGATCTGTCTGCGGCAATGTCCGGTAGAGGCGATTCGAGGCGGCAAGCGCATGGTGCACGTGATCGACCAGGACGTGTGCACCAAGTGCGGTACCTGTCTGGACGTCTGCCCTGAGCGCTTTGGCGCGGTGGCCAAGGTGTCCGGAGAGGCTGCCCCGGCCACGCCCGCGAATCCGGTGCCGGTGACTGCGGGCAAAGCCAAGGGCGAAAAGGCCGAGTAGTCGTCCCGTGCTAGTTTCGGAGTAAGAGGGAAGAACCAGTGAGCGCTATCACTCTCAGCATCGATGGACAGAAAGTGCGGGCGGAACGGGGCCTCACCGTCCTGGAGGCAGCCCGGCAGCACGGCATGTACATCCCCACGCTGTGCGCCCATCCCAACCTGCCTCCCTTCGGGGGCTGCCGGATGTGCATCGTGGAGATCGAGGGGCTGCGCGGCTTTCCAACCTCCTGCACCACTCCGGTCAGCGAGGGCATGACCGTCTGGACCAACACCAAGCCGGTGAATGAGCTGCGTCGCGGCGTCTTGGAGCTGATCCTGACCGAGCACCCTCACGAGTGCCTGGTCTGCCATCGGCGCAAGCGCTGCAGCCCTTACGACGTCTGTCTGCGCACCGTCGGAGTCGAGGAGCGCTGCGTCATGTGCCCTGAGAACGAGCAGTGCGAGCTGCAGCGAGTGGTGGACTACATGGGCGGCTACGAGATGGCCAACATCCCCTTCTTGAGCCGCAACCAGCCGATTCACCGGGACAGCCCGTATTTCGAGCGCAACTACAATCTGTGTATCCTCTGCGGCAGGTGTGTCCGCGCCTGCGGCGACCTGCGCGGGATTCATGCCATCGACTTCACCTTCAGGGGACACAAGGCCCTCATCGGCACGGCCTTCAATCATCCGCTCAAGGATTCGCACTGCCGCTTCTGCTACTCCTGTGTGGAGGTCTGTCCTACCGGCGCCCTGGTTGACTACGCCGAAAGATGGAAGCCGATGGAGAATCGAGAGGCCCACATCGTTCCCTGTCGCAATGCCTGCCCGGCGCGCGTGGATGCGGCCCGCTACGTCCGGCTCATCGCCGACGGCAAACCGGCCGACGCACTGGCTGTGGTGCGGGAGAAGGCGCCCTTCCCCGGCACGCTGGGCCGGGTCTGCATCCATCCCTGTGAGCAAGCCTGCCGCCGCCAGGCGCTCAACGATCCCATCGCTATCAAGTTCCTCAAGCGCTACGCCGCCGACCGCGATAGCGGATTGTGGAGGCAGGGTCAGATGAAGAACCAGCCCACCGGCAAGAAGGTGGCCGTCATCGGCGGCGGGCCGGCCGGCCTGACCGCGGCCTTCTATCTGGCCAAGAAAGGCCACTCTGCTACAGTGTTCGAGGCTCTTCCTGAGGCCGGGGGCATGATGAGGGTAGGCATCCCGGAATACCGGCTGCCCCGCAACATCCTCAGGGGAGAGATCGATGATATTCGGGCGGTGGGCGTCGAGATCAAGGCCAATGTCAGAGTGGAATCGCTCGATCCGTTGTTCAAGGAAGGCTACCAGGCCGTTTTCGTCGCTGTGGGCGCGCACCAGGGTATGAAGATGGGCGTCGAAGGCGAGAATACGCCCGGCGTTCTGGAGGGCGTGACTTTCCTCAGAGAAGTAGCCCTGGGCAAGAAGGTGGAAGTAGGCAACCGGGTGGCGGTGGTTGGCGGCGGCAACGCCGCCATAGACGCCGCGCGCACGGCGCTGAGGCTGGGCGCCAAAGAGGTATCATTGGTTTACCGCCGCACCCGCGAGGAAATGCCGGCCAGCCCTGAAGAGGTTGACGAGGCGCTCCACGAGGGCGTCAAGATCGTGTTCCTGGCCGCTCCCAACAAGATAAGCAAAGGCGCCAAGGGTCTGCACATGGAGTGTACGCAGATGAAGCTGGGCAAACCCGATGCCAGCGGACGGCGCAGCCCTGAGCCGGTCCCCGGCAGCCAGTACACCCTGGAGTTCGACACCATAATCGCCGGCATCGGCCAGAGGCCGGACGTGCCCTCGGGCTTCGGCTTGAAGCTGGGCAGGGGCAACACCATTGCCGCCAACGCCGAGAGCATGGAGACCGAGCACAAGGGGGTCTATGCCGGCGGCGACGCTGTCAGCGGGCCGGCCTCGGTTATCCAGGCCATCGCTCACGGCAGGAACGCTGCCAGCGCCATAGACAAGTACCTGGGCGGCGACGGCGTCATCGATGAGGTGCTGGCCCCGGTCGAGGAGCCGAATCCCCGGCTGGCCCGTTGGGAGGAAGGCATCGTCAATGCCGGTGTGCCGAAGATGCCGGCAATCGAGCTTGCTCAGCGGCTGAAGGGTTTCACCGAGGTCGAGCTCGGCTATACGGACGAGCAGGCGCGGCGGGAAGCCGACCGTTGCCTGCGATGCCATCTGCGGCTGGAGATCGCCTGTCCCTCGCTGCCTCCGCCGGTGCAGAAGGTCACTGCAGACGCCTGATCGCCAGGCCTGTCCGGCCTCCATGCAACATTAGTGGGCTCTTTCCAATGCAAGCCGCCAGCCACGTATCACCCGCCTCAGGCGGGTTGAGCGACTGGCAAAAGTGTCCCGACGACCTGTCTTCGGGCGAACTATTACCTTGAGAGGCCGCAGAGACATGAAGAACATGAGGAAATGGTATAACCTGGAGGCCGCCGAAGCTATTCGAGAGCTGGGCTCGGACTCGCGTGGTCTGAGTACGGTAGAGGCCCAACGCCGTCTGGCGGAATCTGGACCCAACGAACTGGCCAAGAAGAGAGGTGTTTCTCCGTGGATGCTCTTCCTTGAACAGTTCAAGAACGTCATGATTATTATTCTCCTTTTCGCTGTTGTGCTCTCGGCGATTCTGGGTGAGACGGTTGATGCCATTATCATCGGTGTGATCATACTTTTTGCCTCTGGCCTGGGTTTTATTCAGGAGTATAGAGCTGAGAAAGCCATGGAAGCCCTGAAGCGAATGGCAGCGCCTACAGCCTCGGTGCTGAGAGACGGGAGCGAAGTGGAAATACCCGCCCGGGATTTGGCGCCCGGGGACGTGATCATCCTCAGAACAGGGAACCGCATACCGGCTGACGCTCGCCTTATCGAAGCCGTAAACCTGAAGGCTAACGAAGCCCCTCTCACCGGGGAATCTCTTCCCGTAGAGAAAACAACCAGCCCCGTAGCGGGTGAGGTAAACGTCGGCGACAGAAGAAACATGGTGTTTACGGGGACAACTGTTGTCTACGGCCGCGGTACGGCAATCGTGACTGCTACCGGCATGGCTACGGAATTCGGCAACATTGCCGGTATGCTCCAGGAGGTCAAGACAGAGCGAACCCCTCTTCAGATTAACCTTGACCGAATGGGCAAGCGGATTGCGATTGCCGGTTTGAGCTTGACTTTTGTTTTGGCGGTACTCGGCGTTCTACGAGGGCATGAGATCGCAGAGATGTTCGTTTGGGGAGTAGCTTTGGCGGTGGCTGCCGTTCCTGAAGCTCTGCCGGCGGTGGTTGTCATCAGTCTGGCATTGGGCGTTCGCCGGATGGTAAAGCGCCACGCCCTGATAAGAAGGCTACCGGCGGTAGAAACTCTGGGCAGCACTACTATAATCTGCTCCGATAAGACCGGCACGATGACTCAGGACGAAATGACCGTAAGACGCGTTTTCTTTGACGGCAAGTTCTTTGAGGTCAGCGGCACAGGCTATGAGCCAAGAGGGAACTTTCATCTTGGCGGCGAAGTCCATGAAGTCTCAAAAGACCCTGAGCTCGTCAATCTGCTCCGCATTGGCAGTCTGTGTAACGACGCCAGTCTCGTTCAGAGAGATAGCCGATGGCAAGTCAAGGGAGACCCAACCGAAGGAGCCCTGATTGTAGCTGCTGCCAAAGTCGGCGTTGCGGTGGAAGCAGAAAGCGCGCGATACCCGCGCATCAGAGAAATTCCTTTTTCTTCAGATACCAAGATGATGACCACGGTGCACAAGACGTCCAGCGGAGAGGTTGCCTATTCCAAAGGGGCTCCTGAGGTGATTCTCGATCGTTGTCATTACATCTATTCGAATAGGCGAGAAGCGACCGACAAGGACCGCGGGGATATCCTGGCAACAGCTCAAGACATGGCTGGCAAGGGACTGCGTGTTCTAGGCCTCGCATACAAACCCATCCTTCAGCCGAATGATTCCCTGAATGAGGGGTTGGTTTTCGCCGGATTGGTGGGGATGATTGATCCACCAAGGCCAGAAGTAAAACAAGCCATCAAGGTGTGTGAAGAAGCCGGAATAAAGACGATGATGATTACCGGCGACCACAAACTGACGGCAGTGGCGATTGCCAAAGAGCTGGGCCTACTGAAGCAAGGCAAGGTATTGAGCGGCGCCGACCTGGATAGTCTCACCGAAGAACAACTGGCGGAACTTGTGGAGCAGGTCGAAGTCTGCGCCAGGGTTTCGCCGGCCCACAAGCTGCGTGTGGTGCAGGCATTGCAGAAGAAGGGGCATGTGGTGGCCATGACCGGGGATGGAGTCAACGACGCTCCGGCCTTGAAGAAAGCCGATATCGGAGTGGCTATGGGCGTCACCGGGACGGATGTCAGCAAAGAGGCTGCGGCCATGGTGCTCACCGATGACAACTTTGCCTCCATCGT
>JAUSJJ010000157.1 GCA_030647705.1 Dehalococcoidia bacterium | reverse complement strand
CTCAAGGATTTGCCAGAATGTGAGAGGATGGTAGAATTGTTTCTGGAACGCTATCATTATCACAGACCCCATATGGGACTGAGAATGAAGACACCACTCAGAAAGGAGGAGGAGTGTCGGATTTCTACGGAGAACTAAGCGGAGCATTGACAAGCTACCCCTCCTCAAGTATGCTAACAGGGACTTAAGTCTTTTTCGTAGTACTGGTTACCAATCACCCAATATATTGACTGTTTAGGGGGTGTTTTATGGTTGCTAAAGGGGAAATTACCCGGAAGAAAAGCAAGGTGGTTAACTCTGAGGAAGATTCTGCGGAGAAAAAGCTGCGTCCGCAGCACTCTGATTGTAAGTCATCCCAGGATTGCCGCTGTACCAACAGGGCAAGCCTGTTCTATGGTGAAGTTCGTGAGCCTGAAGATCGAGTCTGTAGTGCATTCCAAAGGCGCGACGCTTAAAACTAAAAAAAGAGGCAGTTCCGAATACTATCTTCAGATAGAGCCGCATATTCGGCTGCCAGGCTGTGATGAGCTTATCGATGCTACCTTCGACGGTTTTCACCTAACTTATGCCATTAAAAATTCAGGAATTGGTAGTCGTAGTTACACGACTCAGGTTATTTTTGCCCGGAGAGCCTCGGTGTCAGCATAGAGGTGTGGCTTAAGTAAGGGGCAAGGAAGGGGAAAATGAACTACATAGTCTTAGTCAAACAAGTGCCTGATATTAAAAATATCCCTAATGAAGCCTGGGATTGGGAGAAAGGCACATTAAAAAGGGGTTTGTTAGATAATGTTTGCAATGAACTGGATAAACAGGCCTTAGCCTTCGCCTTAAGAATGCGGGAGCAAAATGATGGTAAGATAGTTAGCCTGACAATGGGGCCACCTTTTGCCGAAGAAGTCTTGCGCTATTCTCTATCCGTTGGCGCTGATGTCGGTGTGCTGCTCACGGATAGAAAGCTGGGCGGTGCTGATACCGCGGCCACGGCCTACCCACTGGCGCAAGCCATTAGAAAAATTGAAAAAGAGATATTTAACGGTGACCGGAACTATTTAATTACAAGCGGCATGCAGTCAGTCGATGGTGATACTGCTCAGGTCCCGCCACAGATTGCCGAGGAACTGGGTATAGCTCATATTGCCTATGCCACCTCCTTTAGTCTGGATAACGGCAGCCTCAGAGTGCAAAGGATAACCAGAAGAGGCACCGAAACGATAACCCCGGAGAGCTACCCCTGTATGGTGACGGTTACGGAATGGACACAGCCACCCAATGCCTCGTTTCACAGAACCAGATGGGCTTATTCCCAGAAACTTTACCAGTGGAGCGCGGCTGATGTTAATGTCGAAGACGCCCGCGTCGGTTTAGCCGGTTCCAGAACTAATGTCGTCAAAATATTTTCTCCCAGAGAGGTTAGCCAGAGGCATTGTGTTTTTGAAAACGATTTAGCGAAATTGGTCAGGATGCTCAAAGAAAGCTACGCTAAAAAGCTGGAGGCTGCGGAAAAAGAGGAGGAAACTGTCAAATACCAGCTACCCGCCGGGAAACAACCCGATTATAAAGGTGAAATCTGGATATTTGCCGAACAGGAGGGAGGAGAAATAAACCCCGCTTCCTTTGAGCTGCTGGGTAAAGCCACCGAGCTGGCGGGTCAGCTTAATGAGCCAGTTGGCGCTGTCCTGGTGGGCAAAGACATAAAAAAATTATCCCAGCAACTTGTCGCCTACGGAGCCGATAAGGTTTATCTGGCTGAACATGAGCTATTAGCCCGGTTCTTACCGATGCCATACGCTAAAGTAGTTGCCGAGCTGATTGAAAAATATAAGCCACAGATGATGCTCTTTAGCGCCACACCTCTCGGACGTGAGCTGGCTCCGCGGGTTGCTTACCGGTCAGGGTCAGGCTTAACCGCTGACTGTACCGCCTTAGACATCATTGATTTCAAGAGAGGTAACCGGGAATCTTACGGCATTTTACAGCAAACGAGGCCGGCCTTGGGCGGTAATATCATGGCCAGCATCATCACCCAGAACTCCAAGGTGCAAATGTCCACCGCCCGACCGGGTGTAATGCAGGCTCTCAAGCCTGATAGCAAACGGAATGGAGAAATTCTGCAGCACATACCTCAGCTCACCGCATCTGATTTAGGCGCCCGGGTAATTTCGGCGGAGATTGGCCAGCTTGCCTCCGAGCTCAAGGATGCGGCCATAATCGTTTCGGGAGGTCGAGGCTGTAAGACCAAAGTATGTTTTGATAATGTCATACCCGCGTTAGCCGAGAGTCTGGGTAAATTCTTGGGACAGACGGCTATGGTCGGTGCCTCCAGGTTGGCGGTTGAGTCAGGCTTTATCGACCGCAGCCATCAGGTGGGGCAGACCGGTCAGACAGTCAAGCCACGGGTATATGTTGCCGTCGGCATTTCCGGAGCTGTGCAACACCTGACGGGTATGCAAAACTCGGATATTATCCTGGCAATAAATAAGGAAGCCAAAGCCCCGATTTTCAAAGTCGCTGATTATGGCATTGTCGGCAACCTGGAAGAGATAGTTCCGGAACTGATTAAGGTACTGAAGTCACAAGGAGAGTAGCCGTGGATGAGTTAAATAAAACGGATGTTTTGTTTGTCGGCGCCGGACCGGCAAGTCTGGCGGGAGCCATCAGGCTGAAACAACTCCTTAAGCAGAAGGGGAGAAATGAGTCGGTCGTTGTCATCGAAAAGGCCAGTAAACCGGGGCAGCATAATCTCTCCGGGGCTGTTTTTGAAGCCGAAGTCCTGGATGACCTGATTCCTGATTGGAAAGAGAGAAAAGACAGCTTTGTCACCAAGATGTTGGCCAACCAGGTTGCCAGAGATGAGATGGTTTTTCTGCTGGGGGAGAGCCGGGCTATAGAAATCCCGAAAACTATCATACCACCATCCATGCATCATAAAGGGAACTATGTTATTTCGGTCAGTGAGATGGTGAACTGGTTAGCGAATATTGCCCGAGGACTGGGCATTGAGATTTACACTGGTTTTGCGGCCAAAGAGCTTATTTCCGAAAATAGTTTGGTCAGAGGGGTAAAGCTGGGTGATAAGGGGCTGAACAAGGAAAGGGAACAACAACCAAATTATACACCGGGAGACGTAATAGAGGCGAAGGTAACCGTCTTTGGTGAGGGTTCTTTGGGACAGTTAGCCGAGGAGCTGGTTAAAAGATTTAACCTTGGCTATGGTAAAAATCCGCAGGTTCGTTCCTTGGGTGTCAAAGAGATTATAAAATTACCGGAAAAGAATAATTTTGGGCCTAACCGGGTAATACATACTCTGGGTTTCCCCAATAAAACATTGACCCCGGATGTTTTCGGTGGCGGCACACTGTATAGCATGGGAGAAAATGTAGTGGCGATATCCCTGCTCCTCGCCCTGAACTGGAGATATTGCGACCTCAATCCTCAGCAGGAACTACAAGTCTTTAAATCTCACCGCTTCATCAAGAGTCTGATTGAGGGTGGCGAGGTTATCGCTTACGGCGCCAAGACACTGTCCGAAGGCGGCTATTATTCCCTGACCCGACTGGTTACCGATGGTGCTCTTATTATCGGGGGTGCCGCCGGTTTGGCCAGTGTCAAAAAGCTTAAAGGTTTGCATTATGCCATCAAATCGGGCATGGTGGCTGCCGAGGCTATTGCTCAGGCTATCGAAGAGCAAGATTTCTCCAAGCGCACCTTAGGCAGATACGAAAGCCTGCTCCGGAAAAGTTTCGTGATGAAAGATATCCAGGCCGCCCGGAACTACAGACAGGTATTTACTAAAGCAGGGAGAGCCGGATTGTATCTGGGGATACCTTTATCCTTTTTCCAGCAGTGGATTCCGTCCCAATTAGACACTAAACCTGATTTCGAAGGGATGACAAATGCCCGGCTGCAGCGACAATATAAGGGCGGTATCGACCGTCTGACGGCGGTGAGTCTGTCTGGTACGGAGCATCGGGAAGACGAGCCGTCTCATATCACCTTCATCGACACTGGCGAATGTGCCCGCTGCGGCGCAGACTACGGCTGCCACCCCTGTGAATATTTCTGCCCGGGCGAGGTATATCGCTTCGAAGATAGCCGACTATTTCTGAGTCCGTCTAACTGTCTGCACTGCCAAACATGCCGTATCAAATGCCCAAATCAGATTATTAAGTGGGAGGTTCCCGAGGGAGGCGACGGACCAAAATACAAGATAATGTAGGTTTATAAGAGAGGCTTCGCCTCTCTTTAACTCTCCCCTTGTAAAAGGTGATGGGTTGCTAAACAATCAGACTGAATTGACTTTGCGTTACCTTTCCAGTATGCTAGGTGCAACTGAATAAATATTGAACTTTAGGG